>DEQO01000075.1 GCA_002360495.1 Flavobacteriales bacterium UBA3364 | reverse complement strand
CAGCTGCGACAAGCTGGATTGGGTGAACTACCAGTTCATCGTGGCTTCCGAGGACGCCAGCGTGACCGGCCAACTCGTATTGAGCCCGGCGAACAGCGGGTACGAATTCTGGTTCTTCGACCCGAACGGCACGTACAGCTACCGCCGCTTCCGCAGCCACTCCACCACCGATGGTACGGGCTCCGGTGCAACACGCGCCTGCCACTTCAAGATCAACAAGAACGTTCCGCTGCCTCCAGGCAACCAAGCCACGAACCAGGAGATCCCGTACAACAAGCTGTTGAACGTGCGGATCCGCGCCCGCGTAGCGGGAACCAACCTGGCCTTCGGCCCCGCCTGCCGTTTCAAGATCGACGCTGCGGCCGCCTCCTGCCCGCTCGTGAAGCTCCAGGACAACCCGTCGAATACGGCCGACTTCAGCTGCGGTGTCAATCGTTCCTTTGGCGGTGCCAACAGCTCTGCCAACAAGATCGTGGCCAACCCACCGCAATTCGCACCGGCTGTTGCCGCCTCCAACGTCCGCTACCAATTCCGTTTCCGCATCCCCGGCGAAGTTCCGATGGGAGGTGGTGCGGGACCGAGTTGCATCGTTCGCCCGCCCCAGACCAGCGCGACCCTGTACCTGAACTGGACCACAGGGGAAAAACTCAAGTGCAACACCCAATATGACGTCGATGTGCGGGTGAGCAAGGACGGTGGTGCGACATGGTGCATCGGTGGCGCGACCAACGACGCGAACAATTGTGCTGCTTCGGTCACGCCTTGGGGGAACATCTGTAAGGTCAATATTGGATCTTCGACGTTCTGCCCCCCGCCCTCACCTCCCTTCCAAGGCGGTGGCGGCAACAGCTTGGCGCTGGAGACGAACAGCACGCTCACAATGTACCCCAATCCGAACCGTGGCGATCAGCTCTTCCTCAGCCTGAGCGGGGTAGCTGCTGACATCAACACCGTGACGGTGGACATCTTCGACATGACCGGCAAGCGCGTGAATGCACGGACCATCGCTGTTCAAGATGGATACTTGAACACTGTCCTCGACCTCAACGGGGACATGGCCCAAGGCCTGTATATGGTGAACATCACCGCCGGAACGAAGACCTGGACCGAGCGGTTGGTGATCCAGCCGTAGCACGTACCGATGGTCGCCCTTTGCGGGTGGCCCCGGTCGTTGGAACAAGAAGGCCCCGCCGGATCTCGGCGGGGCCTTCGCATGTGTGATCGATGGATCAGTGCTGCACGAGCAACTTGCGCTGTTGGAGCGCTGTGCCGTCAGCCGCCAACAAGCTGATCAGGTAGTTCGCATTCGCGAAAGAAGAAACATCCACCGTGATCCGCGGTTTCCTGTTGATGGACTGTGCGGTCATGGTACGGCCGGTCAAGTCCGTGATCCTTACTGAGCTGGCCTCCGCCGGGATATCGGACAGCATGACCATGTCGCGGGCCGGGCTCGGATACACCTGGAACGTGGCCGTGCCCAGGGAAACAACACCCAATTGGATCACCTCCACCGTCTCGCTCTGGAGTTCGCAGGACGGTTCGAAACCAGCGACCACGTAATACTCACCGACCTCGTCGATCGTGATGCTTTGGGTGGTGGCGTTCGGTATCTCCTCGCCGTTGAAGTACCATGTGTATGAATCCGCGAACGTGCTGGTGAGCACATCGCCAGCCTGTGAGATCACCGGAGCGGCCATGGGGCACAGGTCCACGATCCGCTTGATGGTACCGTTCTCCACGTTCGCGACGAAAAGTTCCAGCAGGTTGTTCTCAGCGATGCAGGAGGCCCCGACCCCACCGGCCGGCATGATCTGCGCGCGGGTGAACCCGCCGAATTCGTCGGGTGTCAGGGAGTAGTACGGTGCTGGGCAATAGTCCGTGTAGATGTAACGGCCGTAAAGCCGTGGGTAATCCTGCCCCCGGTACACACGACCGCCTATCACGGAGCACCATCCGCTGGAATGTGAATGCACGCTCACCGGATCCACGAACGCCGACGCATCAGGGCATCCCTCTGTATCCGATGAAGGGCACTCGACGAGCCCTTCGCGGCAGCGCCACCCGAAGTTGGGACCGGAGTTGTTCCCCGCTGGCCAGAAATCCACCTCCTCCCAGGCATTCTGGCCCACATCGCCTATCCAGAGATCACCGGTCACTGCATCGAAACCGATCCGCCATGGATTGCGCAGACCGCTCGCCCAGATCTCCGGAAGGGTATCGTTCCCCATGTCGGCCCAAGGATTGGTCGGCGGAATGGTGTACGGGGCCTCGCCGTGGACATCGATGCGGATCATGTCTCCAAAGGCATTGTCGGTCAAGGTCTGCGCGTGGTTCCACGGATCATCCGCGCTTCCTGCATCGCCGAAACCGCAGTAGAGATAGCCATCCGGCCCGAAGGTGATATCGCCACCGTTGTGATTGGAGGCGAGGTCTACGATCTCGTAGATGATCTCTTCGCTTTCCGGATCGGCGACGTTCGGATCGGCCGTCACATGGAACCGCGAAATACGGTTGGTGCCATTGTTCGTCCCTGCCGTGTAGAAGACATAGAATTCACCGTTCTCAGCATAGTCCGGATCGAAGGCCAGACCCAGCAAGCCTTGCTCACCACCGGAATCGTTCACACGGTCCGTGATGTTGAGGAAGGGTGTTGGCGACACCGTTCCACTGGGACTCACGATCCGGATCTTACCGGACTGCTCGTTCACGAAGAGCCTGTCGTCACCACAATGCGCCAGTTTCACCGGCGCGGCCAGGCCCGTCGCGAACGGTTCAAGCGCTATTCGAACGGGGTTCTGGGCCAGAACGCCTGTGCAGGGCAGTAAGGCCAGTACCAAGAGTTTACAAGTCATAGCTTCCTAGAGGTTTGCGCCAAAACTAGGGAGATGGCACCGGGCAGGAGCCGTCTTTCGACCAAGACCTACTTTTGCCGCCCGATTTGGGGATGTCCTCCGACCGCAAGCCCTTCGCCTTCCATGGCCCTGAAAGACGAGATCGACCACCGGCGCACCTTCGCCATCATCAGCCACCCGGATGCCGGCAAGACGACGCTCACTGAGAAGTTCCTGCTCTATGGGGGGGCCATCCAGACCGCCGGGGCGGTAAAGAGCAACAAGATCCGCAGGGGGGCCACCAGTGATTTCATGGAGATCGAGCGGCAGCGTGGCATATCCGTGAGCACCTCGGTGATGACCTTCGACTATGCAGGTAAATTGATCAACCTCCTGGACACGCCGGGACACCGCGACTTTGCGGAGGATACGTACCGTACGTTGACCGCCGTGGACAGCGTGGTGCTCGTGATCGACTGTGTAAAGGGAGTTGAAGCGCAAACCGAGCGGCTGATGGAGGTGTGCCGCATGCGGAACACGCCGGTGATCGTCTTCATCAACAAGCTGGACCTGGAAGGCCGCGACCCGTTCGACCTGTTGGACGAGTTGGAGGAAAAGCTCTCCATCAAAGTGCGGCCCATGAGCTGGCCCATCGGCATTGGAGCCACCTTCCAAGGTGTGTATGACCTGTTCAGCAAAGGCTTGCGCCTGTTCGATCCCGGCAAGACCAAGTTGGAACTCAGCAGCCTGCGCATCGAAGACCTGTCCGATCCGCGCCTTGAGCAGGGTATCGGCAAGGATGCGGCTACCCAGCTACGCGGCGATATCGACCTGATCGAAGGGGTGTACGATCCGTTGAGCCTGGACGCCTACCACGAAGGGCGCATCGCACCGGTATTCTTCGGTAGCGCGTTCAACAATTTCGGTGTGAAGGAAGTGCTCGACGCCTTCGTGGCGATCGCGCCGCAGCCACAGCCGCGACCCACCGACCAAGGCGAAGTGTTACCGGACGATCCGAAATTCAGCGGATTCATCTTCAAGATCCACGCGAACCTGGACCCCAACCACCGCGATCGCATAGCCTTCCTTCGGATCTGCTCCGGCCATTTCCAACGTAACACCTACTACCGCCATGTGCGACTGGACAAGCAGGTGCGTTTCGCCACGCCAACGGCCTTCCTTGCAGCGACGAAAAGCATCGTCGACGAAGCGTGGCCGGGTGATGTGATCGGCCTGTTCGATACGGGCAACTTCAAGATCGGCGATACGCTCACTGAAGGTGCTGATTTCCAGTTCAGGGGGATCCCCTCCTTCTCGCCGGAGATGTTCCGCGAACTGGTGAACATGGACCCGATGAAGACCAAGCAACTGGACAAGGGCATCCGTCAGCTTACGGACGAAGGAGTTGCTCAACTCTTCACCCAGCAACCCGGCAACAAGAAGGTGGTGGGTTGTGTGGGTGAACTGCAGTTCGAGGTGATCGCCTATCGGCTGGAGCACGAGTACGGAGCCAGGTGCGCCTTCCAACAGATCCAGGCCTTCAAGGCGTGCTGGCTGACAAGCACGGACGAAGCGCAACTGGACCAGTTCATCCGCGTCAAGGCCCAGCAGATCGTACAGGACAAGGACGGCAACCACGTGTTCATGGCCCCCAGCGCCTACATGCTCGACCTGGAGAAGCGCAACAACCCGGCCATCACGTTCCATACCACGAGCGAGTTCAAGACAGCCGTGGTGTGATCCGGAAGGTCCGGTCGCGCGGCCCATGCCGCACCATTAACAAGACTTTAACGACCCGGCAGAACAACGGCTGCGTACAACGGCCGCGTCAAGGCTTGGAACGGAATTTGTCCATTGTCCGCCGCGTTACTTTTGCCGCCATGCACAAGACTACCCTCGGTACTCTTCTACTCTCCGTCCTCTTCTGTGCCACCGCACAAGCCCAGGAGGTGCCCAAGCGCACCATCGAGGTCCTGATCCGGGGTGCCGAGAAGGACACAGTGTACCTGGCCAATTACTACGGCAGCAAGCTCTACTATTCCGATACGTGTGTAGCCGATGCCACCGGCAAAGTGATCTTCAAGAGCCCGAAAGGCTATAAAGCGGGTGTCTATGCCGTGGTGGTACCGGGTCCGAAGTATTTCGAGGTGGTCGTGAACGAACCGGTGATCAAAATGGCCACCGACACGGTCGATCTGCTCGGTCATTTGGAGGTGAAGACCTCCAGGGAGAACCAGGTGTTCCTCGAATACATACGCTTCCTGAACGAAAAGAAGAAGGAAAGCGAGCTTCTGAAGGTCCAACTGGACAAGAACACCGACCCCATCGGCCGCAACGGTGTCAAGGCGCAAATGGAGGAAATGGACAAGACCGTGAAGAACTACCAGCGCGACCTGATCACCAACAACCCGGGCACTTTGGCCGCTGCCTTGGTGAAGATGAGCATGACCGTGGAGCTGCCCGAACCGCGCAAGGCGGATGGCACCTTGGATAGCGCTGCGGCCTACTACCAGTTCCGTGCGCACTACTGGGACAATTTCGACCTGACGGATGAGCGCATCGTACGCGTCCCGGTCTTCGCGAACAAATTCGATGAGTACATCGGGAAGACCGTCCCGCAGATCCCCGATACCATCAATGTGTTGGCCGATGAACTGATCGCGCGCACCGGTGGCAAAGGCGAGGTGTTCAAGTTCATGGTGAACACGATCACCCATAAGTACGAGACCAGCGACATCATGGGCATGGACGCCGTTTTCGTGCACATGTCCCTCACCTACTACTGCCCCAAAGGCAGCACTCCCGGACGTGCGGATTGGATGCCGCAGGACAAACTGGACAAGCTGTGCGAACGTGCTAGAAAGCAAGCACCTCTAGTGCTCGGCAAGAAGGCGCCTTACCTGTGCCTGACCGATACCACCGAGCAGAAATGGACCAACTTCTACGACCTGCCGCAGGAGTATGTGGTCATCATTTTCTGGGATCCGCATTGCGGCCATTGCAAGAAGGAACTTCCCGAGATCGCGAAGGTGTACAAGGAGAAGATGAAGGACCTGGACATTGAGGTCTTCTGCGTGGCCAAGGCCACGGAGGACGCCCTCATGAAGGACTGGAAGGCCTTTATCGTGGAGCACCAATTGGATTGGGTGAACGTGGGCCTTACCAAGAACGTGTTCGAGGAAGCGAAGAAGGACCCTCGCAAGTTCATCCCCAAGTTCACGACCATCGAAAGCCTGAATTACGCGGAGACCTACGATGTGTACTCCACTCCGAAGATCTTCCTGGTGGATGGCGACCGCAAGTTCCTCGGCAAGCAATTGAGCGCCGACCAGATCGTGGACCTGGTGAAGAAGATGAAGGAGCGGAAGGCCAAGGATTGAGAACTGGAGGTGCCGACCTCATGCCTTGCCCCTGGCACTATTCCACCCTTTTCCAGGCCACGCGTGGCTGAACCGTTCGGATCAAGAGCACCGGCGCATGGGTACCGGGTCAACACGCTACGGACCTCCCTGGCGGCATCGGACCCACAGGCCTTCCATCGAAAGGCACCTCAATCCTCCGTCTCCTTGCTCCAGATGGCCTGGGTGATGCTCTGGCCGTTCTTGAAGTAGAAGGTCCCCCACTTGGCGATCACCTTGCTGTACTCGTCCGCCTTGTTGGCGTTGACCACCACACGCCGGATGATGACCTTGTTGCCTTCCGTGTAGCTCTCCTCCGTTACTCCCTCAGGGTACTCCTGGGCCAGCTTCGAACGGTTGTAGTCGGCGAAGGCGCGCGGTCTGTCCGGGGGGGTGTTGTCCAACTTCTCTTTCGCAGCCGAACGGGCATCTGCGCTTCCCTGCGTATAGCTGGTCTCACGAGCCTGCTGCGCGCGCTTCTCGTCGTCCACGGAACGGCGTTGGCCATCGGCCAGTCCATCGCCACGTTTCTGTAGATCGTTCATTCCCTCCTGCATGTCCACTACACCGTCGCGCGCCTGCCCTGTGCGCTGCTGCCCGGCCTTCGCTCGCTGCGCTTCGGCTTCCTGCAGACTTTCCTTGCCGAGTTCCATGGCCTTTGCGCGCTCCGTCTGCTTTCCGTCCCACGTGCGGTCTCGCTCGTCGACCTGTTCCACGATATCAAGCTTGCCTTGGTAGTTCTGTGAACGCACTGCACCGGAACGTTCCCTACGCTCCGTCTCAGCGCGTTCCAGGGAGGCTTGGAAGGCAAGGAGTTCCTCCGCCCGTTGTGTGCGGCGTTGATCGTTGCCTTGGTACAACTGCGCCCCATCCTCTACGATCCGCTCCTTCTGCTCCACTCCAGCGCCACGCCGGACGGCCGCCTCCGAGGCGTTGGCTCCCTCCTCCTGTTCAAGGTCCTTGCGGAACTTCTTGATACGCTCGTACTTCTCGGCTTCCTCCCGTTCGCGTGCCTGGCGCATGAAGTCGACCGCCTCGTCCTCCTGACCGCCCGTATTGCTGGTGTTCTTGGGGCGTTCGTCGGCCTTGGCCTGTGCAACCCGTTGGGCGGCCGCTTCGGCTTCCAGACGCAGCCGTTCCTGCTCGGCCAACAGCTTGTCGATCTGGTCGATCTTGGCCAGCGGATAGGTCTCTTCGGGCTTCATATCGCTGGCTTCCGCGTAGTTGCCACGTGCTTCCTGGTAGTTCTTGGCCGCGAGGGCCTCGTCGGCCTTCACGATCGCTGCGCGGTAACGCTCCTCGAACGCCTTGGCCCCTTCACGCTCCTGTCGCTCCCGTTCTTCGGCCTGCCGTCGGGCTTCGGCTTCTTCCTGCTCTTTGCGCAAGCGCTCGGCATCGGCCCGCTCCTTTTCCGATGCAGCTGCCAACCGCGCCGCTTCCGCATCCCGGGCTTCCTTCGCCTTGCGCTCCTCCTCCAAGCGGCGTTGTTCCTCGGCAAGACGTTCGGCCTCGGATCGTTCTGCCGCACGCTTCGCGATCTCCGCCTCGATGGCTGCGATGCGGTCCTTCGGATACTGCTCTTCCGGCTTCACCCCGAGGGCAGCGGTGTATTTCTCACGTGCTTTATCCCATTGCTCGGCGTTAAAAGCGATATCCGCAGTGGCCACCAGTTCACG
>DEQO01000048.1 GCA_002360495.1 Flavobacteriales bacterium UBA3364 | reverse complement strand
TGTGGTCTCCGCATCCTGATGCGCGGGCCGGCATCCGAATTCTTCGTGAAGCACGCCGTCGGGCGTGGCTGCGTGGACCTCATCACGTCCCTCAGCGGCGGGGAGAACGGTCTGCGCGAGGCGACCGACGCGCTGCTGACGTTGATGGGACGCTACGGCGAGGTCATCGATAACCGCGCCGCATACAGTGAAACGTATCAGCGTTATCTCCGGCAGCGCCAGGCCCTCGAACCGGAATTCCTGCGTGCCCCGCGCTGATCAGCGCAGGTTGATGCGCGAGGTCTGCGCGCCTTCCTTCACCGTGATCGCGGCCAGCTTGAACGAAGGCGGGCCCATGTTCACCGGAGCGTCGTTGCTGAAGCCGTAAGGTTCTTGCGGCCAGCCGATCCAGCTGGTATCCAGCTCGCCGTTGCTGTTGATGTCGTGGAACACCTTCACCGCGTAGGTGCCGGGCGTCACATCGGGGAAGGTCACACGCACCGTACGTCCATCGGCCCTCACAACCTTCGGGGTGCAGCCCTTCTCATCGTCATACGCCTCCTTCGAGGGGCAGAGCAGCATCATCAACTGGCCGCCCGCTTCAGGCTTGTTCAGGATCACCTCCACGTTCAGTGTCGCTTGCGCGGATAAGAACGCCGGGGCAGATCCCATCACCACCAGTAATGACCTGAGCATTTCCATGGGCCGAATATCAGAACTTGATGTCCAACGCCAACGCCTTGGCCAGATGGACCCTGAACGAACGCTTGGGGATCTCCACTGCGCCCAATTGCGCCGTGAAAGGGTTGATGTATTGGGAATCGAAAAGGACATATCCCCGCTCGTTCAAATGCCGGGCCAATCCATAAAAGGCCACCTTCCCCGCATTGCTCACCCGGCTGAACATGCTCTCGCCGAAGAATGCACCGCGCAACGCCATGCCATAGATCCCGCCCACGAGCCTGCCATCGGACCACGTTTCGATGGAGTGCGCGTGGCCAGCAGCATGCAAGGCATCGAAGGACGCGATGATGCGCGGATCGATCCATGTTTCCTCCCGATGGGCGCAGGCGCGGACCACCTCTTTGAAGGCGGTATCCCTGGTCACTGTAAAGCGGCCGGAGCGTATAACACGTTGCAGGCGCGGGTTAGGGAGGATCTTGTCCAACGGGAAAACGGCGCGCGGATCGGGATCGTGCCAGTACAACTCGCCATCCTCGTGGCACATCGGAAAACGCCCGAGGCCATATGCCTCCAACAGAACGGGAACAGGAATACCCGGTTGTTGAGGTGGCCTGCTCACGGCGCCTTGATCGTCGCTTTTTGGAGGATGCGGCCACCCTGCTCCACGCGAAGGACATAAGCCCCGCTGGCAAGTGTACCGAGGCCGGAACCAATGCGGATCAGCCCATCGGAATTCGCAGTAGTGCGAAGATCCACGACCATTCGGCCAGAAGCATCAACGAGCGAAATGCGGACCGGACCGTTCGTTCCCGAAGAAAGTCGAAGGAAGAGTTCGTCCTGGAAGGGGACCGGGAAAACACGCACTTCCTCTCCGACCCGTCCGGCAAGCCCTGCCGTCAACTCCAACCAGGCGTGCGCAGCGGCAAAGTCCGGAACACCATGACCCAAGGAATCACTGGGTGTGGAAAAGAACGACCCGCTGCGCCGAACGGCATCCATGATCTGCTGGGAAGTGCGTTCGGGATGCAACTGCCACAGGCAAGCGACCAGACCGGCGAGGATCGGGGCGGCGAAGGACGTCCCGTTGGCCGCGGCAACGCTGTCCACATCCGGGCGCAGAACGATGGAGCCCCAGCCCATGGCGCAAACGTCGGGTTTCACGCGCCCGTCGGCACTGGGGCCATGGGAACTGAACGGTGCGTAGTTCTCCACATCACCCACCGCACCGGTCGCCAAAATGTCAATGGCATCCGCTGGAGCGCTGATGTAGTACCACTCGCTGGTCCCGCTGTTGCCCGCGCTCTGAACAGGGATCATCCCCTTGCGCGAGGCGATGTTGGCAGCGATACTGATCCGAAGGGTCTGCCCATCGAGGTCCTCATACCGGTGGTCCATGGTGGAGTCGTCGAAGGTGGTATAACCCAGGGAGGTGTTGAGCATATCGCACCCCAGACTATCGGCCAACTCGGCGCCCGAGATCCAGTTGTCCTCTTCCACGGGATATTCCGAGTCGGTATCCTCCGTGCGGAGCAGTACGTAATCGGCCTCAGGCGCCGTTCCGAAGATCGCACCCGGTAGCTGTCCGGCCATGCATGAAAGTACCGAACGACCGTGCGAATTCCCCTGGAACACATCCCCTCCCAAGTCCACGAGGTCGCGCGCGAGCACGAGCCCACCCCGGTCGCGGAGCGGTTGGAACGCATTCGACGAATCAACCCCGTCAAAGCCTGAATCGAGCACGCCGATCAACATGCCTTGCCCCTTGGCATCCATCCCATGCAACTGGTGTCCGTTGAGCATTTCGATCTGCCGGAATGACGGGCCATAGAGTTCCGCTTCTCCATCGCGTTCGGTTCCAGGGTACGGATCGCGGAACTTGTTGTTGATCGATCCCGGGGCCGTGGAAAGCCCACTGCTGCGGACCGTGAGTACGACGGGCAACTCCAGAATGGCGTTGAGCGCCTCGTGGTCGGTGGTCCGGACCGTGATCGCATTGAACCACTTGCTGCGGTTCACCAGTTGGACATCGCCCATGGAAAGGACCAGATCGATGTAAGCTGGATCCACGGGAAGGTCCAGTTCATCGAACGGGATGTCCTGCGCAATGCGACGTGCGATGGACCTGGCGGACAGGAATTCCTCAGGTTGGTCCAGGCTATAGGGTGTGCCTTCCTTGTCCGTGAATTGGATCCAGTAGGTGTCCGGGGCGGTCTGGCCGAAGAGCGTCGCGCTCAGGATACACCCCCAGAGTGCTGCATGGATCCGGGATACGCGTACCTGCATGATCAGTCGCGACCGTGGGCCACGGCCACCATGTCCAGTCTCCAACCTGTCACTTCGATGATCGGAGGTGGGTTGGGGTTCTCGGGGGTCGGGGGCGGATAGGACACTTGGGTATTGGTCTCCTCCCAGTACTTGGAGACCATGCCCACCCCTTGGGCGTAGCGTTCCTCGAAGTTGCGCTTCTCCACGAAATTGGGGGCCACGGTGTTCTTCACAAGGACCGTGTTGTCGTAGGACAAACCGTAGGCATTCCATGCCTCGCCGACCTCCCGATAAGCCACCAGGAGCTCATCGACCGTGTTAAAGGCATTGATATCCCAAGTGGTACCCTCGCGCACGGCGAAAGCCATCTTCAATCGGCGCTGGTTCTCCTCGGTCATTTCCGCGACGGTCGGGCTCACGGTCATGGTCCAAACATCGCGGACCACCCAAACGTCGTCCTCATCCTTCACATATCGGTGGATCCGTTGGCAGGTCCTGCCTTCATCATCGGTGTAGATCTCTTCGATACGCTGCTTCAAGCGGTAATCCACACTGTCCAGCACCGCCGCGGGATCGTCGCGCCATAACGAATCGACCTTGTATTCCACCCAGGTGCCTACCGCGGTCGGGAAATAACCATAGCCGAGATCCACCTCCACTGGCTCGTCCTTTTCGCAGGACGCCAGCGCGAACAAGCCAATGAGCAGGATGACTTTTTGCGCCTTTGCCATGTTCGATCTCAGCTTTCGCGATCGATGAACCCGCCACCGATCACATCGTTGCCTGCATAGAAGACGGCGCTCTGCCCCGGTGCGATGCCTGTGACCGGGGCATGGAACTCAACTTTAACACGCTCGCCGTCCATGGAGAGCGTCGATGGGGTGCCTTTGTCCTTGTAGCGGATCTTGGTAACGGCCTCCATCTCGCCTTCCAACGCGGAAATGGACTGGAAGTTCGGTCGGCGCACCCACATGGACCGCTTGTCCAGATCGGTCTTGCGTCCCAGCACCACGGTATTCGTTCCCGGCTGGATATCAGTTACATAGAGCGGTTCTCCGGTGGCGATCCCCAGGCCCTTTCGCTGACCGATCGTGAAAAAGGGATAGCCATCGTGTTCACCGAGGAGTTCACCACCCACACTTACCAGCTTGCCATGGGCGAGTTTGGCCGTGGCTTCCGGCTCCTTCCGCTTCAAGAAGCCCCGGTAGTCATTGTCTGGGATGAAGCAGATCTCGTAGCTCTCGCTTTTCGCGGCCAGTTCGGGGAAACCGCTGTCCATCGCCATTTGGCGGATAGCGCTCTTATGGAAGCCCCCGATCGGGAAGCGGGTACGGGCCAGGTTCCTTTGCTCCAGACCCCAGAGCACGTAGCTCTGGTCCTTGGCGGGATCCAGACCACGGCTCACGACCCACCGCGCGCTGTTCTCCAGCTGCCGCACCTGGGCATAATGTCCAGTGGCTATCAGGGCACAATCCATCATGTCGGCCCGCTTCAGCAGGGCTTCCCACTTGATGAAGGTGTTGCACAACACGCATGGGTTCGGCGTGCGCCCGGCCATGTACTCCTTGGTGAAGTTGCCGATGATGGCATCACCGAACTCCTCGCGGATATCGATGATCATGTGGTGGAAGCCACGGCTCACGGCCATGTTCCGGGCGTCGTTGATGCTGTCCAGATCACAGCAACCGGTGATCCGTTTGCCTCCGCTGGAATCGGCGTAGTCCCAGGTCTTCATGGTGACCCCGATCACCTCGTACCCTTCCTCATGCAGCATCAGGGCGGTAACGGAGCTGTCCACCCCACCGCTCATGGCGACCAGTATCCGTCCGTGCTTGCTCATTGCTCCACTCCAGCAACATAGTTCGCCTTCTTCACCACTTTCCCCTGCTCATCGTACTCCTTCACCTCGCCTTCCAGCAGGTCATTGAGGTATTTCCCCTCCCTCTTTTTGGTCTGACCTACCAACACCCGTTCCACGTCCGAGGGGGAAACCTCCACCTGATCCATCTTCAGGGGCCGCACTTCCCATCTACCGTTGTCATAGTACTCGGCAAAGGCGCCTTCCCGCTTGCCCTTCTTGTAGGTCACTTCGGATGCGAGTTGCTCATCGTCGTAGTACTCCTTGAAGGTGCCATTCTCCTTGCGCTCCTTCACCACCACCCCTTTCTCGTAGAGCATCTGAAGCTGGATGGAGGCGTCCTCATTGTAGTAGTACCAAGTGCCATCGCGGTCCCCGTTCACCATCTGGCCTTCGATCTCCTTCTTCCCGTTCAGGAAATAGAAGGTCATCTTCCCTTCTGGCTCACCGTTCACATAGTTGGCCTCCGACTTCAGGTTCCCGTTCGCGAACCAACTCTTGCTCGGCCCTTTCAGGACACCGTTCTCCCGGTTCTCGCGTTCGGCCACGGCTCCATCCGGATAGTAGCTCGTTTGTTCACCGTGCAACCGGCCGTTCTTGAATCGTTCCACTTTGCGCAGCTTGGCGTCCGGTCCATAGTAGTTCCAGGTACTGTCCTTGGCCTGCCCGATGTAGTTTCCCGTGGCGAGCAAAGTGCCATTGGCGTGGAAGTGCCTGGCCCGGCTCACCTGGCCGTCACCGACATACACTTGGAGGGTCGTTAGTGCACCGTTCTCATCGAAGTGTTTGAAGGTCCCGACGGGCTTATCGTCCTTGAACTGGCCCATATACCGGGTCTTCCCATTGGGCCACGCCTTGGACCAAGTGCCCTGTTTACGGCCCTTGGCATCGGTCGCGTTCAGGTCCGTGCCGGAAGGTTGGGCCGTGAGGAACAAAGGGATCGAAGCCAGAAGAACGGTATTCAGGAGGCGGAAGCGCATGGCGGAGCAAAGGTACGGGCGGTGGTCAAGGGCCGTGCCGGATCGGGCAGCCGGGCATTTGCCGGACAAAAGGCCGGTCCCGAGCACCTACCTTCGCGGCAGGAAACACACCATGAAATTCTTCATCGACACGGCCAGTTTGGCCCAGATCAAGGAAGCCCAGGACCTCGGCGTGCTGGACGGCGTCACCACCAACCCATCGCTCATGGCCAAGGAAGGCATCAGCGGAACGGATGCCGTGATGAAACACTACGTCGCCATCTGCCAGGTGGTGGACGGTGACGTGAGCGCGGAGGTGATCGCGACGGACTATGATGGCATGGTACGCGAAGGCGAAGATCTGGCCGCATTGCACCCACAGATCGTGGTGAAGCTGCCCATGACCCGCGATGGTGTCAGGGCGATCAAGTATTTCACCGCCAAAGGGATCAAGACGAATTGCACCCTGGTCTTCAGTGCCGGTCAAGCGCTTCTTGCGGCCAAGGCCGGCGCCACCTACGTTTCGCCCTTCGTAGGCCGATTGGACGACGTAAGCACCGATGGTGTGCAACTGATCGACCAGATCCGTACGATCTATGACAACTACGGATACGGAACACAGATCCTGGCCGCCAGTATCCGCCACCCGATGCACATCATCCAGTGTGCGGAAGTAGGCGCCGATGTAGCCACCTGCCCATTGAGCGCCATAACGGCCTTGTTCGACCATCCGCTAACGACCATAGGACTCGAAAAGTTCCTCGCGGACCACAAGAAGGCTGCTGCGCAGTCGGTGAAAGCGTAGTTCGGGCTATGATCCTGAGCATCCATCCGAAGGATCCGGAACCGAGGAAGATCCGAACGGTGGTGGAGAAACTCCAGGCCGGGGGTGTCGTCATCTGTCCCACGGACACGGTTTATGCCTACGTGTGTAGTGCTCATAGCGCGCGTGCTATCGAGGAGGTGGCCAGGCTGAAGGGGATCAAACCGCACAAGGCCGATCTCTCGCTTATCTGCCAGGACCTGAGCCAGTTGAGCACGTATTCAAAAGCCGTGGACACGTCCTCGTTCAGGATCATGAAACGGGCCTTGCCCGGTCCGTACACGTTCATCGTCGCCGCAAGCAGCGAGATCCCCAAACTGTTCAAGAACAACAGGCGAACGGTCGGGATACGGGTACCGGATCATCCGATACCGGTGGCCATTGTCCAGGAACTAGGGCACGCCTTGGTCGTGGCCAGCGTTCACGACCCGGACAAGGTGGTGGACTATACGACCGACCCGGAACGCATCGACGAGCATTTGGGACACCAAGTGGAATTGGTCATCGACGGAGGTATCGGGGGATCGGAAGGCTCCACCGTGATCGACCTGTCCCACGGTCAGCCACAGGTACTCCGGGAAGGCAGGGGCTCGCTGGAGGGCCTACTTTGAAGCGCTCCTCAACTTCTTCCAGGCCTTCGGCAAGGCATCGATGAGATCGCTTGGACGCATGCCGTCCATGCCAAGTTCGTCGGCTGCAATATCCCCTGCCGATCCGTGGAGATACACGCCGATCACGCACGCATCAAGCATGGAATAGCCCTGTGCCAAAAGCCCGGCGATCAGTCCCGTCAGTACGTCGCCGCTTCCTCCTTTCGCCATGCCCGCGTTGCCTGTCGAATTGAAATACAGCTGGCCATCGGAGGTGCAAGTCACGGAATACGCCCCTTTCAGTACCACGGTACACCTATGGCGTTCGGCGAAGGCTTGGGTCCGGCGCAATCGTTCGTAGCTGGATGCGGAAGGACTGCCTAGAAGCCGGTCCATCTCCTTGGGATGCGGGGTAAGCACGGTCCGCGGACCTAAGAGGTCGAGCCATTCCGGTTTGCTGGCTAAGAGACCCAAGGCATCAGCATCCAGCACCAAAGCCAATCGACCTGAACGCAAGTACTGCTCCACCACCACGGCAGTATCGCTATGCTGCCCACAGCCCGGGCCAAGAGCCACAGCATTGAACCGATCCAGGGATGGCAGGCTGGACAAATGGTCTGAACACGGATCGACCCAGGACATCGCGTCCGGAACAATGGTCATCAAACCCGCAGCAGCATCGCCAGGTACATGTGCGGTGACCAGCCCGACACCACTGCGCAAGCAACCCTTGACCGCCAGAACGGCGGCGCCGAACATGCCCTGCGCGCCTGCTCCCACCAAGCAATGACCGAAAGTTCCTTTGTGGCCGAACCTGGGACGGGGTCGTAGCCGATCATGAAGGTCCACGGCGCGCACCCAATGACCGATGCGCTCGATCGATCGTTCCTCGGCCGCATTCAACCCGATGGGGAGAATTTCGAGGCGCCCCGCACATTGGCCGGTCTCGGGAAGCAGCAAGCCAAGTTTGGGAACTTCTAGCGTCAACGTACAGTGCGCGTGGACACAAGCCTCCGGCGCGAAAGGAGGTCCATCCCCCGGAGCGATCGAACCCGACGGTAGATCGATCGCCACAACAGGATGTCCTGACCCGTTGATCCAAGCGATCACTTCAGATACCAGACCTTCGGGGGAACGGGAAATACCAGCGCCTAGTAAGGAATCGATAATAACCTCATTATCATATAAGTAAATGTCGCTGATTGAATGATCAATATCAGCAACATCCACCCCCATTTCGAGCAAACGCCGATGGTTGACAGCATGCTCGGGCGAGGGCGCACCGCGATGAAGGATCCGCAGGACACGCACCTCCAGACCACTGGAATGTAGTAACCGGGCGATCACCAAGCCATCGCCTCCGTTGTTGCCCATGCCGGCCACGATCAGGAACCGATCCGCATCGCCGAACACACCTGCCGCATGGAGTTCGATGATCCGTTGGGCGGAAGCAGCCCCGGCCATCTCCATAAGATCGAGCACGGTCAGCGGACCCTGTTCCATGGTGACCGCCTCCAAGCAGCGGATCTGCGAATAGGAAAGGACCGGCAGCATAAGTGACCAAATTGAAGATCTTCGTCAAACGTACGCGCATGGAGGGCTTCCCAAGATCTGTGTGATATCCCGATTCATACCTTGGAGGCGTACGACCAGAGAACCCAATGTCGGTCAAGGACCAGAAGGAACTGCCTGTACGAACCACTTCACCGTGCTCCCGCTCGGTGATCAACGAGACGAACACCAAAACCACTCAACACATGAAAGTAGCCTTACCACTAGCTCTTGCGGGGTTGTTGGCGCCCTACTTGTCCAGCGGACAGGAAATGGGGCCTAACCTCGTGAACAACGGAAGTTTCGAAGCACGTTCACCTGAAGCGAAGACCTGGGACCAACTAACACGTGCCACCGGGTGGTCCAATGCCAACGGCGGTTCCGCTGATGTGTTCAGCAAACTGGGTTGTGCCAATACCACCGGGATCCCGGACAATGAGGTGGGGTCCAGTGCGGCCTTTGAAGGGGAAGGATACGCTGGCTTCGTGGCCTGGAAGGACGATCAGCGGCCGAACTTGAAGCGCATGGTGAACGGTCGGGATGAAAAGCCTTACCGGGCCGCGTGGAACCAGTACAGCGAATACTTGGAGACGGCCTTGACCGCCCCCCTTACGGCCGGGCAGAAGTACGATATCTCTTTCATGGTGAAACTGGCCGACAAGAGCGACCGGGCCGTGAGCGGGATCGGCGCCTACTGCTCCCCTACGGAACTGAAGTACTTCCACCGGCATCACTTGAGCGAATCCGCCGACGTGAGCAGCACGGCGGTCTTGGAGAACAAAAAGGACTGGGTGGAAGTGAAAGGCACCTTCGTTGCCGATGGCGACGAGAAATATGTGGTGATCGGAGCGTTCGGCCCTTCCTTGGAGAAGAAGAGCGTGATCGAAGGTGCTGATAACCAGCGCGCATACTATTACATCGATGCGATCGCCGTGCGCCTGCACCCGGAAGATGACCGGGACAAGGATGGTGTGATCGACAAAGAGGACAACTGCCCGGATGAGGCTGGGCTGAAGACCTTGGGCGGCTGCCCGGACCGTGATAGTGATGGCGTGGCCGATAAAATGGACGCCTGCCCGGACTTGGCCGGCCCGGTGAACAACCAAGGCTGCCCCGATAGCGACGGGGATGGCATAGCGGACAACATCGACAAGTGCCCGAAGGTGGCAGGTGTACCGGCTATGAAAGGTTGCCCGGAGATCAAGGAAGAAACCAAGAAGCTGTTCGAGAAGGCCCTGACCGGTATCCAGTTCGAGACGGGTAGTGCTGTGATCAAGAAGACCAGCTATGGGATCCTGGACCAGGTTGTGACCGTGATGAACGACAACCAGGAGTACAACTTGGAGATCCACGGCCACACCGATAGCCAGGGCGACGATGCCAAGAACATGAAACTCAGTGACGACCGTGCCGCATCTGTACGCAAGTACCTGACCGACAAGGGTGTTGGAGCGAACCGCTTGCGCTCCGAGGGTCACGGTGAGACCATGCCTGTGGCCGACAACGCCACCAGCAAGGGACGCGCGCAGAATCGTCGCGTTGAATTCAAGGTGATGTTCTGGGAATAAGCTGGAACACGTGATCCACGAACGGCCGCCTCATACGAGGCGGCCGTTCGCATTTTGGACAGGACCAATGCAGCGTTCATGCAGCAGGGAAACGCGACCCCAGCCAGCCATTGCACCGCGCGGCAAGGTCAGGTGAGACCTTCGGACGTGGGGTGCCGAACCCGAATACTGGATGCCAGGACGTGAACCTATCCGACACAGACACAACCGCATGAGGACCAGTGCCTGACAACCATGGGATCCAGGCGGATCGGAGGGCCTACGTGCAACATACGATCACCTTGCTGGTGTAACGCTCACGCGAACGGTGCGGAGTCAAGAGCCACGTGTACTTGGGTAAATGGTCTCCGCGTGGCGAGTGGGGACCCATGGAACTGAGCCGTGGGATGGTCAATACCCCTCGGCAAACCCAGTGAAGTGAAGCGAAATGGCCAATGGCAGTTGCCTCAAAAGAGAAAGGGCCGGTCTCGCGACCGGCCCTTTCGAATGATAATGGGGAACGACTACTGGAAGTAGAAGTTGATACCCAACATACCGCGCAGGGCGGTGTCGATCGAGAAGCTGCTGCTCTTGTCATCACCGCCATCAGTTCCGCCTGCCTGAGGATTACCTTCCGTGGTGGTGGTGGTAAGGGTGGTACCATCCCAGTTCTCAGTTGTTTCCTCGGTTGCACCGGTGCTCATCATCTTGAGGCCCCAAGCGTACTCACCGCTGAGGGACATCTTGGGAGCGAAGAACCACTCGACACCGGCGAAGGCGTTGATACCAAGACCGAAGGTGCCACCCTGCTTGCTTTCGGTGGTACGGCCGTTCTCTAGGAGGTTGTCGTTGTTCAAGGCATTACCGTATTCGGTCGTGGTCTTGCCGTTGCCGAAAGCGATGTTGGCCTCAGCTCCATAAATCCCGACCACGCGGGTCGAGCCTACACGCTTCTCAAGGCCTGCGCCCAATTCGATGGCCATGAAGCCCGTCTTGGTCACGTTGTCCACCGTTACGGTCTGTGTAGCACCCGATGGTTGTGGGGTCTGCGGAACGAAATCGGTGGTCTTATCGCTGCCGAAACCGATACGTACGCGGCCACGGTAAGCCGTATTGGCGTCGATCAGCTTCTTACCACCGATCACGATGCCACTGCCGTTGCCCGAATTGTTATTGTTACTGAAGAAACTGTCGAGCGTAGGCGCGCTGTTCGAAGTAGTGCCATTGAACAGGTTACCTGCGTATTCCAGGAGCGATCCAGCTCCGAAGGTCAATCCGTAGTCACCGCTCTGGCTGAGCCAGTTCTCACCGCGGTTGCTGGTGATCTCCCCCGTTTGAGCGGAGGCCGTCATGGCAGCTACCATGGCTGCCGAGAACAGTACATGCTTCTTCATGGTTTATTGATTAGGTGCGTGTTGGTTTCGAGGTTTGGTTTACTTCCTTGGCCGAAGATCGCTGCTTCCGGCGGGGCAAGTTTATGAACTTTCCCACACTCTGCGAACAGATCTTTGTTGATCAACTGGTTTCTGTGGAGTTTTCGTCGCTTCTTTTCCGAGGTTGGTGGCAAGGAACGGCGGCGCAAATATGCGCTGTTTTCCGGACGCACGCTACATCAACTTGCTTTATCGGCCAACATGGGCACGAACCGGAAGAGCCCATGATCATCCGAACGAAATGACCCATCCTCCTGTCGTTCAAGCACTAGCATGCGTTGTTCCTCACCTTCCCCTACCGGAACAACCAGCAGCCCCCCTACCTTCAGTTGGCCCAATAGGTCCTCGGGCACCTTGGGGGCTCCGCAAGTGACCAGGACCCGGTCGAAGGGGGCCTCTTTGGGAAGACCCTTGTAGCCATCGCCGAAATACAGGTTGGGTCGTACGCCCATTCCCATCAGTCGATCCTTGGTCTGGAGGTAAAGCGGTCTGTGGCGCTCAATGCTGAAGACCTTGCAGCCCAATTCGCAGAGGACAGCGGTCTGGTAACCGCTTCCGGTCCCGATCTCCAGGACCTTCATGCCGGGCCGTACCTGGAGCAACTCACTTTGGAAGGCCACGGTATAAGGCTGGCTGATGGTCTGCCCGCAGGGTATCGGGAAAGCGATATCCTGGTAGGCTAGTTCCAGAAAGGCGGTATCGTCTATGAACCGGTGTCGGGGTATCGTTCCGATGGCCTTCAGGACCGGTTGGTCCTTGATCCCTTTCTTCTTCAGCAGATCCACCAAACGCCTGCGCAGCCCTTGGTGGCGATAGTCGTCCTTCTCGGTCGTGGCCACGGGGCAAAAGTAACCGGCCGGGGTGCTCGTGCCGGTGAAGGCTTACTTTTGCAGGCCTTTCGGGGTGCGGTCCTTACCACCGCACCGCGTATGCATGAGCCAACCGTTGCGCATCGGCGTGCTGGGTGCCGGTCACCTGGGCAGGATCCACATCCAGCAGCTTCGGGAGCTATCCGAATGGCAGGTGGTCGGATTCCACGACCCCCATCCGGAGAAATGTGCGGCCATCACTGCTGAATTCGGGGTGGAAGCCCTTCCCGACCTCGACCATCTGCTACGGACCGTGGACGTGGTTGATATCGTGACACCCACGACCTCGCATTTCGCCTTGGCCAGCGCGGCCTTGAAAAGGGGGAAACATGTGTTCATAGAGAAGCCGCTCACACAGACCATTGCCGAATCGAACGAATTGCTGATCCTGGCCCAAGCGGCCGGTACGCAAGTGCAGGTCGGGCATGTAGAACGCTTCAATCCGGCTTTCCAAGCGGCGCTCCCCTACTTCGCGGACCCGATGTTCATTGAAACGCACCGGCTGGCCCAGTTCAATCCACGGGGCACCGATGTGAGCGTGGTGCTGGACCTGATGATCCATGACATCGATATCGTCCTGCATGTCGTGAAGAGCCCGGTGGCCGACATCCGGGCGAGCGGCGTGGCCGTGGTCAGCGACACACCGGACATCGCCAACGCGCGGATCGCTTTCGCGAACGGATGCGTCGCCAACCTGACCGCAAGCCGCATCAGTATGAAGAACATGCGGAAGAGCCGTTTCTTCCAACGCGATGCCTACATCGCCGTGGACATGCTGGAGAAAAGCACGGAGATCGTACGCATGAGGACCGTGGTGGGTGAGCCTGACCCCTTCGCGGTCTCGATCGACCTCGGTGCCGGGAAAGGCGTTCGCGAGATCAGCTTCGAAAAGCCCGAAGTGCCGACGATCAATGCCATCCGTGAAGAACTGCGGTCCTTTGCACGGAGCATCACTGGTGGCACCGCACCGACGGTGACGATCCAGGACGGGGCCGAAGCCCTGCGTGTTGCGCACGAGGTACTTGCAGGCATGACCCTACAAAAAGCCTGACCCGGCATACTGATCACACGCCGCAATGCGTTGCCCGAGGCATACGATGATCCGAACGCTCCGCTTCGCAGCATTCAGTTGCCTTGTCCTCCCGGCGTGCAAGAAGGGGGATGCGATACCGGCGTACGTCGTCATACCGGCCGTGACACTATCGGCCACCCCGGAGGAAGGAGGCGCCACCAGCCGGATAACGGATGTCTGGGTATCGGTGAACGACCGTTCCATGGGCGTATGGGAACTTCCGGCCAAAGTGCCCGTGCTCGCCTCGGGCGGGAACAGCCTGAGCATAACACCGGCGATCAAGCGGAACGGAAGTTTCGATGATCGGCTTCGCTATCCGTTCTATACCACATGGAACGGAACGGTGGAACTGGTGCCGGAACAGACCATTGAGGTGGATCCGGTCGTGTTCTACGAAGAGGCCGCCAACTTCTGGGTGGAATCCTTCGATGAAGCGGGATCGGACTTCAACGTTTCCGAGGACAGCGACACCACGCTCCTGCTTTACACCGCGGCAGAACACCCCGAGATCACCTTGGATGGGACGTCCTGTTCCGGCTTCGTCCTGGAGCCGGACCGTGATCGCATCAGCATTTACACCGACCAGGGGTTCGCCGGAGCAAGCGGCCCGTCCTTCGTTGAGATGGACTACAGCACGGACATCGATCTCACGCTGGGGGTGACCTACATCGAGGACGGGGTCTCGCGGGCGACTCCATGGGCCGTGCTTGTACCCACGACCGGCGTTGGAGGCCTGCGGTGGAACAAGATCTACATCGAAGTCTCCTCGTTCATCGGTGAAGGCTCCATTTCGGACAGGGACTTGTACATCACGGCGGCGCTCCCCGGCGGGCAGGCCAGTGCCCATGTGTATCTCGACAACATCAAGCTGGTTCGCCGCGACCCATGACGAGCAGGAGAGCACTCGTCGCGCGTTATGTGGTGGCCGATCTCTTCGGGAGTGCGCTGGCGTGGACGCTGTTCTACCTGTACCGCAAAGTTTACCTGGAACCCATCAAGTTCCAGTACGCCGTTCCCGTCGAGTTGGACGCGAACTATGTCAAAGGCCTCATCCTGATCCCGCTGTTCTGGTTCGGCCTGTATACCATGATCGGTGGATACAGGGAGATCCACAGAAGGTACCGTATCCTGGAACTGGGACAGACCCTGCTGATCAGCCTGCTCGGGGTGGTGGTGATCTTCTTCGTGCTGCTCCTGGACGACGAGGTAGCCAACTATACCTACTACTACCGGTCGTTCCTGGCGCTCTTCCTGTTGCATTTCGGCATCAGCTTCCTGTTGCGGTTCCTGCTCACCAGCGGCACAGTGCGCAAGGTGCATGACCGGAGGATCGGGTTCAACACCGTGCTGGTCGGTGGGAACGAGCGGGCATTGGCGATCCACGCGGAGATCGAGGCCATGGCGAAATCCCCGGGCAACCGCTTCGTGGGTTTCCTTAACGTGAACGGCGGGGACCAGCTTTTGGCCGCAGTGGGTCTTCCGCGATTGGGCAAGTGGAACGAACTACGGAACGTGATCGGTCAGTATGCCGTGGAGGAGGTCATCATCGCGGTGGATTCCGGTGAGCACGAGCACATCAGCCGCATCATGAACGAGTTGGAGGGCACAGGCGTTCGGATCAAGATCATCCCGGACATGTACGACATCCTTTCCGGCTCGGTGAAAATGACCAGCATCTTCGGCGCGCCATTGATCGAAGTGAACCCCCAGATCATGCCGGCCTGGCAATTCTCCCTGAAACGGGCCTTGGATATCGGCATCAGCGGTCTGGCCTTGGTGCTGCTCTCACCGGTGTACGTGGTCCTTGCCCTTGGCGTGAAGCTCTCCTCCCCCGGCCCGGTCTTCTTCAGGCAGGAGCGCGTGGGGAAGCATGGCCGCCCGTTCAATATCGTGAAGTTCCGGAGCATGTATTGCGACGCGGAACGCAACGGACCGCAGTTGAGCAGCGCGACCGACCCGCGGATCACCCCGATGGGACGGTGGATGCGCCGCACGCGCATGGACGAACTTCCGCAGTTCTGGAACGTGTTGAAGGGTGATATGAGCCTGGTGGGTCCACGACCTGAGCGGCAGCATTTCATCGATGCCATAACCGAAGTAGCGCCGCACTACCGCCATTTGCACAAGGTGCGCCCGGGTATCACCAGCTGGGGCCAGGTGAAGTTCGGCTACGCCGAGAACGTGGAGCAAATGGTGCGACGGTTGAAGTACGACATCCTGTACATCGAGAACATGAGCATGGCCGTTGACCTGAAGATCCTGGCCTATACGGTGCTCATCATCCTGAAGGGGGACGGCAAGTAGGGCCTTATGATCTTGCGCACCCATCTTGCCCTACCAATAGTGGATCGTCCGCGCCCGTAAGTATTTGGGGACTCAGGTGTCGACGATGCCCTGACAGGCTTCGTCTACCCCGGGCAAGTTCTTATCATTGCCCACCTTCCGAGCATCGGCCGGGCCGTTCCCAACATGAGCCAGCGGTTCGCCAAGATCAATCAGCTCGACCCATTGCGGGCCGTCGCTGCGTTCATGGTGATGTTACAACATTACCTGCCGCATTATCACATCGGTCATCTCCCCTACGGCTGGGTCGGGGTGGATCTTTTCTTCGTGATCTCCGGCTTCCTTATCACGGGCATTCTGTTACAACAGAAAGAAGCTATCCAGGACCGGACGCTCCTTGTCAAGAATTTCATCATCAAGAGAGCGCTGCGTCTCTTTCCCGCGTACTATCTCGTGGTGTCTTTCTTTGCCGTGCTGCAGGCCACCACAGGACTATGGTCCTGGGACAAGGGAGAAGGGATCTTCTATTTCACGTACACCACCAATTTCCTGTTCTATGACAAGGGCTTCGGCAGCGGGCAGTTGAACCATGTCTGGTCGCTTGCGGTGGAGGAGCAGTTCTATCTGATCTGGCCCTGGCTGGTGCTTTTCTTGAACGGACGGACTTTGTCGCGATTGGTCCTGGTATTGGTCCTGATCAGTTTCACAATGAAGTGCCTCATTGCAGAGCCTGCCCTCCGCATGTTGACGTCCAGCCACTTCGACACTTTGGGCTGTGGTGCTCTGTTGGCCTATCACCGGCACCGGACCAGTGTGATCTGGATACATGTTCGATCGTTCGCGCACCGCTATGCCGTGGTCTCCATCGCGGGGCTGGCAACATGCGCCCTTGGCTACCGGACGGGCATCCTGGAGACGGCGTCGGTATTGGGCTTCTCCGTAGCCGTTGTAGCCGGTGCCGTTCGGGGTTACACAGGTCCGTTGGGCAAAGTACTTTCCATGGGTTGGTTGGTGTATTTGGGGAAGATCAGCTACGGCCTCTACTTGTACCATAAATTACTGCCCGTACCCATCGATATCCTTTCGGAACGATTTGGGATCGAAATACCCGGAGTAGTCCTGGTCATGGTCGTCACCGCGCTGACGATAATTACCGCACATCTTTCGTTCATCCTGCTCGAAAGGCCCTTCCTACGCATGAAGGAGCGCTTCGATCTCTGACTTGCATGGTCTTCAACGGACATCGGCCCAGTGCATGCATTGGACCGGAAGATCTCGACGTACATCGTGTCCTTTGGTGCGATGAGCGACCACAGCGTGCGCGAACGTCCCGCCTCCCCTACATTGCCAACGCAAACCAGAAGAAGCAATGAACATCTCAGTCATCGGTGCCGGCCAAATGGGCAATGGCATTGCGCATGTGCTCGCACAGAACGGACATGCGGTGACCCTTATCGATATCGCGCAAGCGAGCCTGGACAAGGCCTTGGTCACGATCGCGAAGAACCTCGACCGGCAGGTGGCGAAAGGCACGCTGACCGAGGATGGCAAGGCTTCCACCTTGAAGAACATCACGACGTGCGCGGATCTCGCGAGCGGAGTGCGGAACGCCGACCTGGTGATCGAGGCTGCCACCGAGAACGTCGACCTCAAGCTGAAGATCTTCAAGGACATCGATGCCAACGCTCCTACAGGCTGCATTCTCGCAACGAACACAAGCAGCATAAGCATTACCCGGATCGCTGCAGCAACGAAACGTCCGGGCTCGGTGATCGGCATGCATTTCATGAATCCGGTACCGGTGATGAAGCTGGTGGAGGTGATCCGCGGATACGACACGACCGATGCCGTGACGCAGGCCGTGGTGGAGCTGAGCACAACCATTGGCAAGATCCCCGTCACAGTAAATGACTACGCTGGTTTCGTAGCCAACCGTATCCTGATGCCCATGATCAATGAGGCCATAGAGACCCTGTTCCAAGGCGTTGCCGGCGTTGCCGAGATCGATACGGTGATGAAATTGGGCATGGCGCATCCCATGGGGCCTTTGCAACTGGCCGACTTCATCGGGCTGGACACCTGCCTGGCCATCCTCCGTGTCCTGTATGACGGGTTCGGGGACCCGAAATATGCCCCCTGTCCGCTTCTTGTTCAAATGGTCATGGCAGGAAAACTTGGTGTCAAGAGCGGTGAGGGCTTCTACACATACACCCCCGATGGCAAGGGATCGGTCGTAGCCCCTACCTTCCGCATCCCGATGAACGTGCCGCGGTAGACCCCATCCGCCATGAACGCGAAGCAACTGATCCGATCCACCTTCGAGCGCCTGACCGGCCTGCGCGTCATGCGGCAGCCGCCCTTCGGAACGGACCGCTTCGCCGACCTGCGCATGGTGTTCCCCAAACAGGCGTTCCGCACCATCATGGACGTCGGGGCCAACGTGGGCCAATCGGCAGTGACCTTCAGAAAGGCCTGGCCGTTGGCGACAGTGCATTGTTGCGAGCCCGTGAGCAGCACGTTCGCCAAGCTCCGGGCCAACGTAGAGGGCTCCATGGTGATCTGTCATCAACTGGCCATGGGGTCCAAGGAAGAGGTGCGCATCATCCACCTTGCGGCGGACGACCGGTTCTCGGAGATAAACTCACTTCACGAAGGCCATCCTTTTCTCGCCGATAAGGAACTGCGTAAAGAGGAAGTGCGCGTAACGACATTGGAGAACTTCCTTCGCGAGCGTTCCATCCGGTCGGTGGATTATTTGAAGATCGACACCGAAGGCCACGAGCGTTCGGTCCTGGAAGGAGCCCAGGTCCCGCTCCGATCGGAGCAGGTCGGGATCATCGATATCGAGGTCGGGATGAACCTGGACAACAAGTTCCATGTGCCGCTCATGCAGGTCATGGATCAACTTGCAGCATCAGGCTACCATTTGTTCGGGCTTTACGACCAGATGCACGAGTGGCCCACCGCGCGTCCGGTGCTGCGTAGTTGCAATGCGTTGTTCGTGCCCAGACGTATGGCCCAACCAGGATCCTGGTCACCCTTCACCGTTGATTGACCTACGGTCCCGTTGAGACCATCCACAGGAACTGAAAGTAGGCACCCGCCCAAGGACCGATCGGCCGGCAGGACCAGCATGGCCCGCAGGTCAAAGTGGATCAGGATCGCCCGCGTATGTATCATCCAGCCACAGTGACCGATGGCCCCCTTGATCCGGATCGCCTCGATCGAGTCCGTACCCATCATTCGCGGGATCGCCTTGGCCACGTGGCCAGTAGCGTACGGAGATATCCTCTCCGCGTCGCAGCTCACGTACATGTTGGACCTGATGTACAGTGAAGCGGCTCTTTCGGTGCAGTTTGGACAAGGCCATGTATTCCTCCTGGGTTTCGAGGAGGACAAGGCCATCGGGTTCGCTTCGTACGAAACCCACCACCAGGGCGGTCCAGCGTCACGTATCCACAAACTCTACGTTCTTCCGTGGCATCAACGCACAGGGATCGGTGCGGCCTTGTTGAACGCGATCACGGGATCCGCCCGGACTGCTGGGGACCGCGCACTGTGCCTGAACGTGAACCGCCACAACAGAGCCAAGGGCTTCTACCTGAAAAAGGGTTTCCGGATCGTTCGGGATGAGGTCATCGACATCGGCCATGGTTACGTGATGGACGATCATGTCATGGAACTAGCCATCCTGTAGTCGGGAAGCTGAACGGGAAGACAAGGTCACACCGCAATGAGCGACCGAAAGGCCGATGATCACTGCATCGAGGTCTCCAGCGGAAGCCCGTATTTCTTGTAGAGCCGGGCTTTTCGTTTCTCCAAACGGGCCTGGGCCTTAGCTGTGCGGGGAGTTCGCTCGGCCAGAGGCAGTTCACCACGTTCGATACGCTGCACGATAAGTTCGATGGTGGCGTCCTCCCCGGTGGGGTCGTAGTCCGATTTCAGGTCCTGCCCGAAGAGCTTCGCCATGCCCTGCCAAACGAAGGCGACGAAGGACCCACGCAGTTGTTTCACCAAGCTGTAGGAGGTACGCCCGGTCTGGCGATCGATCAGTTTCACCAGGATCTTGCCCTGGCTCACGGTCAGGTCCTTTACCTCGGCCTCGAACTCGGCCCGCAGTTCCGCTTCGGCGAGTTTGATGTACAGGTCCTGATCACCGGAGCGTTCGATCTGTTGCATATCATGCTCGTACTCAGCGAGCAGCTGGCCTGTGAGCCGGGCGTAGGGGTACACCTTCACCACCTGCCTTACCAACTTGGTGTAGCGTTCGGCTGCCCGCCTGTCGCGCGGACGCCAGCGTGCCTCAACGTTCAATTCCGGCAACTGCACCACCGGGATGGTATCCCCGTTCACCACAACAGCTTGCAGCACGTGCGTAGGCATGGGCTCCTGGCCCCAAGCGGGGAAACTCGTGACAAGCACGAGCAGGGCGACCAGGGCAATGGCGCTACGCGACATGGTTGAACAACCGGCAGGTGAAGCTACAACGCGGATCCCGTGCCGATATTCCCTTATACCGGCTCAGCGACGCTTTAGTTTCCAAGCACTTACACCTCCAACCGCACCCATCGTGGGCTTGGGCTGATGGCCCCGTTCGTCCCCGATGTGCGCAGCCACCAGCGCGGCAGCCATCATCTCCTCGGGATCGATCCCCTCCAACATCTTCGGCGTGAAGTGGTCGCGGACGAAGTGCGTGTCGTACTTCCCACTGCGGAAGGAGTCGTGCCCCATCACGTAGCGGCAGAATCCCAAGGTTGTTTCCACCCCTGAAATGGCGTAATCATCAATGGCCCGTTCCATGCGGTGGATCGCTTCTTCGCGAGAAGCACCATAGGTGATCAGCTTGGCGATCATGGGATCGTAGAA
>DEQO01000070.1 GCA_002360495.1 Flavobacteriales bacterium UBA3364 | reverse complement strand
CCGGGCAAGAAGACCTTCAGTCTGGAGGTGACGGACGATCGTGGGAATACGGCGCGTTACGAAACGTCGTTCACGCATTGATCGGACATACGCCACGCACTTCCCTTGGCGTTCATAAGCCGTGAAGAAGCGTTCGTTGTTGGTGGTGAATATGCTGGCCTTCGGTGCCGCCGCATGGGGCATCAATACGCTGGTCGCCGGCGGAAGCGGACTTGAACAGTCCGACCTGAAGCTCCTGCAAGAAGGCGACATCGTGTTCCAGCACACCGGTGGCGAACAAGGCCGTGCCGTACAATTGGCCACCGGCTCACCATGGACGCACGTGGGCATCCTGTTCAAACGCGACGGACAGTGGACGGTCTACGAAGCCGTGGGTCCAGTGCAGAGCACGCCCCTGGACGAATGGACCACGCATGGTGAAGCTGGCCATTGGACCGTAAAACGTCTGGTCGATGCCGACCAGGTCCTGGATGCCGAGGGGTTGGCCCGGCTAAGGAAGGCAGGCGCGCGTTACAATGGCCTCCCCTACGACCTGCAATTCCGCTGGAGCGAAGAACGCATCTACTGTTCGGAACTGGTCTGGAAGATGTACAAGAACGGGCTCGGTGTGGAACTCTGCGCACCGAAACCGATGCGAGAGAACAACTTGGGCAGCGAAACCGTGCAGCGCGTCATGAATGCGCGATACGGCGCGGCACCGCCACTGGATGAACTGATGATAGCGCCGGGAGCGTTGTTCGATTGCCCGCACTTGAAGACGGTGCTGGAGCGGTGACGATCCACCGGATCTGCGTCATTTGTGGACGTGGAACCAGTTCTTGTGAAGGCATCTGTTCGCTCCGTTCTCTTCGCGTTGATCTTCCTGGGCTGTGCGGCTCCGGATACGAGCCGTATCAAGCTCATAGGACACGGCGGGCTCGGGCCACATGGAGAACACCCGATGGACAGTCGCGCGGCGGTGATCGGTGCGCTTGCTTCCGGTCTTGATGGGGTTGAACTGGACCTTCAGATGACAAAGGACCATGTACTCGTCGCCTTTCACGACCTGGAATTGGACGCGAGCACGGACTGCCACGGCCCTGTCCATTCGCGCACTTGGGAAGAGTTGCGGACCTGCCCGAACGTTGCACACGCGGGAGTCCCTTACCCCATTGTGCGCGTTGACAGCTTTCTCATCGAGGTGGCTGGGCTGTACCCGGGTACGGAGTTCACGTTGGACATCAAACTGAACACGAAAGGCGAGTGGTGGCCATACCTGCACGCCTTCAACGATGCCCTGATCGACCTCGCAACGCGACCAGAACTCACAGGACACATTCTGATCGAATGCCAGACAGAGGACTTCCTGCGGTTGCTGCACACTGAAGCTCCCGAGCTGCCGCTCTTCCTATATGGGACCGATGCCGGCACCGCCGCTGCTCAAGCGTTGGGCCTTGGTTGCTCGGGGATCACATTGGACGCCAACAGTATGTCGAAGGCCGAAATAGCGCTTGCACGCGAACGCGGACTCCAGACCACGCTGTTCGGTGTATCCGGTGCGTGGGAGCTACGTAACGCGGTGGACCTCGGCCCCGATCGCATTCAAGTGGACCATCCTCATTAAGTTCACGGCGCGTCGGATCATCCTCATCCGTCGACAGCGATCTGCGACAATGGCCAATACCCAAGAGCGTTCCTCATGGACCGACCGGATCCCTGCATGGGTCCTGAGCCCTTGGTTCTTCGCCGTGCTGGCCATCGCCTTGTATGTCAATACCACGGCCAATCAATTCGCATTGGATGATGGCCTGGTGCTGAACGAGAACAAGTATGTCGCCAAAGGCATTCCGGGGATATCCGATATCCTGATGCACGACAGCTTCCACGGGTGCATCGGTAATTCAGCATACCTCTCCGGTGGACGCTACAGGCCTTTGTCCTTGGTCACGTACGCCATCGAAGTTTCTCTTTTCGGGATGGAACCCTGGGTGCACCACCTCGGCAACGTGCTGCTCTTCGCGGTCTGCTGCATCGTCCTGTTCCGCTTCCTGCGCCGTTTCGTGCTGCCCGACCATCCTTGGGCGGCGTGGTCCGTCGCGCTGCTGTTCACCGTACATCCAGTACATACCGAAGCGATCGCCAATATCAAGGGTCGTGATGAGATCCTCTCCTTGATCTTCCTGTTGCTGACCCTGCATCATGCACTTGCGCACGTGCAGTGGCGCAGGCTACAGGCCGATGGTCAGCCGGAGAGCAGAACGAAACGGAAGCAGCGTGAAAAGGCCGGGAAGAACGACGAAGGGAAATGGTCGGGTGCCTGGTCGGCCGTCTTTTTCGCTCTGGCCCTTTTGTCCAAGGAGAACGGGCTCATCTTCATCGCCGTGCTTCCGCTGACGCTTTATTGCCTCGGTGGCCTCACGCTTCCGGATGCCGTCAGACGATCCGCTCCGGTGCTCGGCCTGGTGGTCCTGTACGTCGCCTTGCGCATGATACTGCTCGGTGCGCGCAACAACACCGTACAGGAGGTCATGGACAACCCCTATCTCTTCGCCACCGCACAGGAGAAGATCGGGAGCATCCTTTTCGTGCTGCTGCTGTACGTGAAACTGATGTTCTGGCCCCATCCATTGGTCTATGACTACTCGTTCAACCAGATACCGTTGCACGGGCTTGGCGATCCGTTCGTGATCCTTTCAGCATGTCTGCACATCGCATTGCTCGTCGTAGCGGTGATGGGATCGCGCCGAAGGGACCTGCTGACCTGGTGCATCCTGTTCTATCTGGGTACGCTTTTCCTCGTTTCGAACCTGGCGTTCAACATCGGTGCTCCATTGGGTGAACGCTTCCTGTTCCAAGCCTCGGTGCCGTTCCTCATAGGCGTTGTGGAGATGGTCCGTCGGATCATGGTCCGGGGTAGCACTTCGCGTTCGCTGGCGATGCTATCAGCCGCGTGTTTGCTGCTGATCACTGCAGGCTCTGCCTTTGCGGTGGTACAGCGGAACTCGGAATGGTCCAATGGGGACGACCTCTTCCTGCACGACGTGGCCAAGTCGCCGATGAGCGTTCGCACACGCACCTTCGCTGGCATCGCGCTGATCCACAAGAGCGATGCCGCCGGACCGGAAGAAAAACGCGGGCTCGCGTGGGAAGCCGTGGAACATCTACGGGTGGCCGATAGCATCCACAGCACCTACCTGCCCACATTGCTGAACATGGGCATGGCCTATTACCGGTTGGACAGCCTGGAGGCCGCAGAACACTGCTGGGACCGGTCGCGCGAGATCGACGCGAACGACCCAAAACTGAAGGAACTGGAGCGCTTTCTTTTCGACCTCTACTACAAAGGCGGGTTGACGGCGGGGACCAAGGGAGACTATCCGGAAGCCATCCGCCAGTTGTCCAAAGCCGTGAAATACGCTCCCGACAATGCTGATGCCTGGTACAATCTGGGTGGCGTGCTCTACACGACGAAGGACCTCGACGGCGCCCGGACAGCTTGGGAACGAGCCTTGGAATTGAAGCCGGACCACCTCCAGACCAAACAGGGGATGTTCGCGTTGCGCGCTGCTGAGCAGCGGACCAACTAGGGTGCCTTGAACAGTTGGAGGTCCTTTTGCTGTAGCATGATCGCATGCTCGTTCCGGAACCCGTTCTCCGGGCCCGTCCGGGTCATACGGAAGCCCATATGGAGCGGCTCGGTCCGGACTTGATCGAAGTGGTCGGCGAAGTCGGCCCCTTGCGTCATCAACGCCTTCAGGTAGTACATGGTCACATCGAAGCCCAGAAGTCCATACTCGTCGACGTCGGTCTTGTACGCGTCCCGATAGGCCTGCACAAAGGCCTTTGTGGCCGGGGCCTTGTGATCGATGAACGAACCTGCTGCGAATGTGAACCCGAGGAGGTCCAGATCGAACGCGGCCACCGACCCGAACGTGGTCCAACGCTCAAGACCTACCAGCATGATCCGGTATTTGGCCGCGAGCGGTTTCAATTTACCCACGAGGGTAGTCACGAATTCGACGTCCTCGCTGGGGGCTACGATGACGTTCAACTTGGACGCGTCCAATTTTCCCACCAGATCGCCGAGATCACGGCGCCCGGGTTTGGCGATGAGCACCGTATCCCGCAACCGATCGGATCGTGAAAGCAACGCTTCATTCAACGCTGTGCGCGCCTGTTCCTGTGCGTCCTTTTCCTCCGCGATATCCGGGCGGGCCAGTATGATGTTGTCGTGAGCGTGCTTAAGCGCCACATAACGCGCGGCATGCTTCAACAGGTCCGTGCGTGTAGGCGTAACCTTGCTCACTGTGGGCATCCCCAGGATCACCTTGTTGCTCTGCGGCACGGGACAGACGATGTGCGCGTTCATGTTCACCCGGGCAAGTTGCTCGATGGCCGTGCGGTGGAATGGTCCAATGAACAGGTCCACATCGAGCAGGTCGGTACGTTTGGTGATGCTGCCCCAGGTCTTCGGGTCGTCGCCCATATCGAGCACTGAGACATCCGCGTTCAACCCGCAACGCTCCAAGGAATCAAGGGCGAGACGGGCGCCGTTGTAGAATTGGACCGCGATCCTCGTGGGTTCGTAGTACTTCGGCTCGGCATCCCCTTCCGTTCGGGCCAAGGCGCTGTCGTTACGATCGGCCGCGAAAGGCAGGAGAAAGGCCACTTTGTAGCGTTGTGCGATCGCGTCCGGTTCCTTTGCCGAAGGGCCGGCCTTGGTCGGTTCAGCAACTCCTGGAATGCGTATCGAGCTCCCGGCCTTCAATCCATCAGGAAGACCTCCGTTGGCCGCTTTGATGACTTCCACGTCCACACCATAGCGCTGGCCGAGTGCGAAAAGCGTCTCACCCGGCTGGACCACGTGGAGTACCGCGTCATCCGGTGCGGCAGGCTTCAGCGCCGCAGCGGAAGTACCGCTCACTTTCTGCACGGGTATCACCAATGTCATGCCTTCACGCAACGTGGTGGCTTCGGGATTGCGCTCCAGCAATGCGTTCATGTCCACACCATAGGATCGTGCAATACCGAAAAGTGTTTCCTTCTTCCGAACGGTATGCTGCAATTCGCCGTCGTTCCGAAGCACCGGTGCGACCTTCCGTTCCTTCTTCACCACGGCATCCATGGGCACGAGCAGTTCCTGACCGATCGTCAACCCGGCCGCGGCAGCGGGGTTCGCTGCGACCAAGGCGTCCACGGGAACGGCATAAGAACGCCCGATGGCATAGAGCGTCTGACCCGGTTGGATCGTGTGTACGATGTATTTACGACCCTGGATGCTGCGCTGCTCCTGCGACCAGGACGAGGTCGTGCAGAGGCCCAGCGCCAATATGAGCAGTAAGCGGGCGATCATTCCCATTCGATCGTGGCGGGCGGTTTGGAGCTGATGTCGTACACCACACGGTTCACGCCGCGCACCCTGTTTATGATGGTGTTCGAGATCCGTGCCAGGAATTCGTACGGAAGGTGGCACCAATCAGCGGTCATGCCATCCGTGCTGGCCACAGCTCGCAGGGCTACAACGCTTTCGTAGGTGCGTTCATCCCCCATCACACCCACGCTTTTGACCGGCAACAGGATCGCTCCCGCCTGCCACACCTGATCATACAAGCCCTCATCGCGCAAGCCTTGGATGAAATGGTGATCGACCTCCTGCAACAGCGCGACCCTCTCGGGGGTTACCTCGCCCAGGATCCGGATCGCCAGACCAGGGCCCGGGAAAGGGTGCCGGCCTAGGATGTTCGGATCCAGGCCGAGCTCCTTGCCCACCCTGCGCACCTCGTCCTTGAAAAGCAGACGTAGCGGCTCCACCACCTTCAACTTCATGCGATCGGGAAGGCCACCCACGTTGTGGTGGCTCTTGATGGTCATGCTCGGACCATGAACGCTCACGCTTTCGATCACGTCCGGATAGATGGTACCCTGTCCGAGCCATTTCACAGCGGGCAGCCGGTGGCTTTCCGCCTCGAAAACCTCGATGAAGGTGCGCCCGATGGCCTTGCGCTTGGCCTCAGGATCCTCCAGTCCAGCGAGCGCGGTATAAAAGCGATCGCGCGCATCCACCCCGGTGATGTTCAGGCCCATGTGCCGATAGCTGTCGAGCACTCCGGCGAACTCGTTCTTGCGCAGCAGGCCGTTGTCAACGAAGATGCAATGCAAGCGGTCCCCGATGGCACGCTGCAAGAGCATGGCCGCCACCGAACTGTCCACGCCTCCGCTCAAGGCCAGAACCACCTCCTCCTCGCCGATCAGTCGGCGGAGGGAGTCAACGGTGCTCGTTACGAAGGCCCCGGGTGTCCAGTCAGGGGTGCATCCGCATACGCCGACCACGAAGTTCCGCAGCAGGGTCAGGCCGTCGGTGGTGTGGTAGACCTCGGGGTGGAACTGTACGGCGAAGGTCGGTTCGTTCTTCAATCGGTAGGCCGCCACCGGCACCGCATGGGTGCTGGCCATGATCTCCATGTCCCCGTTCGCCGTGGTGATGCTGTCACCATGGCTCATCCATACTTGCGAACCGGCATGGATCCCGCTGAACAGGGGCTCTTGCACGTGGATGTTGTCCAGGTATGCGCGACCGTATTCGCGTACCGAGCTCCGCACCACTTCCAAGTTAGA
>DEQO01000083.1 GCA_002360495.1 Flavobacteriales bacterium UBA3364 | reverse complement strand
GAATGCGAACGCGCGTTAACTCTCAAAGCTCTTAAAGAACTCCGGCACCAGCTCGTACACGGTCTTCGGCTTCAGGCCCAACTCGTACTTCTCGAACAGGCTGACCAAGCGCTCGCCGTCGATCAGCTCAATGGGAGGGACGCCATCCCGGTTGGCTTCCTTGGCCGCTTCAGAGGTGAAACGATCAATTCATCACCTCCTCCAACCGTGCTTTCCAGCGCTTCCAATCCGGCATCACACGGTCAAGCAGGGCGTAGTACTTCGTGCTGTGATCGGTGTGGACCAAGTGACAGAGCTCATGGACCACTACATAGTCGATGCAACGGCTCGGGGCTTTGATCAGTTCAGGGTTCAGCATGATCCGGCCCTTGGGTGTCTTGCTGCCCCAGCGGTTCGACATGCGGCGGATGATGACGGAGGGGCGTTGTAGTCGGTGCTTCGCGAATAGTGGCATGGCTTGCTCAACAGCATGGTCGAATCGGGCGGTGGCCTTCTCCCGGTACCAGCCGGCCAATAGGCCCGCCACGTAGCGAGCATCCTTGGGATGGTGCGTATGTACATGGATCCGACCACCGGATAGCTTCACGCATTCCAACTCGGTCGTTGTGTGGATCTTCAATCGGTATTGCTTGCCCAGGTATAAATGCGTCTCGCCGCTCACGTAATCTCGTGGAGGGGTGACCGGCAGGAAGGTCTTGAAGTAGTCCTGTTGACGTTGTATCCATGCGGCGCGGCGAAGGACCAGTTCGTCCACTTTCTTGACATCAGCACCCAATGGTGCGCGCAGCTCCACGCGCGTGTCCGGGTGGATCACAAAGCCGAGCGTTCGCCGGTCGCTGCGCACCAGCTGGTACCAAAGCGTGGTGTTGCCGTATTGGACGCTGCGCTCTTCCATCAGGCGTAGCGGTGCAGGGCCACCCGCATCACGTTATCGAGGATCTCATCGATCGCATCGAAACCCAGTTCCAGCCCATCGTTGCGCAGTTCGTACAGATAGTCCTCCATGGCCTGGCGCATCTGGTTCTGTACATCGGTCTTGCGCACCCAGTCCACAATGCGGTGGGACTTGATGATGTCGTCCAAGTGAATGGCGATGCCACTGGCCTGTTCCGGTGCGAGTGATACGTCAACGGCTTTCAGCGTGCTTTCCACGATGCGGTAGAAGGCGCGTGCCACTTCGCGGTCTTTCAAGGCAGCCGGTTCATCGCCCTCGCTACCAGTGCGCACCTGCTCCATGATCCGGGTGGCCTGCTTCAAATAGTCCAGATCGCTGATGCGCTTGTCGCGATAGGCCGCGATGGTCTCCTCCAGCATGGTGCTGAACTTCTTGTACAGCACGGGGTCCTCCTCCATGCGCTCGCTGATGGTCTTGGCCGTACGGCTGGCGATCATGTCGGCGCGGCTCGCCGTGCCTTCCACTTTCTCCACCTCTTCAGCAAAGGCCTGCTTGTCGAAGATGTTCACCTGTTCGGTGAGCTGGAGCACTTCGTTGCTCTTGATGTGGGTGTCGATGAGTTTCTGGACCTGTGCCTCGTACTGCCGGTAGTCGATGCCATCGCTGTAACGCTGGTGCACGGCTGCGCGCAGGCGCAGGAAGAAGGCCGCATCACGCCGGTAACGCTCCACTTTGTCCTCGGGCGTTTTCTTCAGGAAGTCCAAGGTGCTCATGGCCATCTTCAGCGTGCGTACGAACACGTTGAGGCGCTCGTAGAACCGGTCGCGCACATCCTTGGGGGCGAGCAATTGCTGGAAGGCCTCGGGGTCCTGCTTGTTGCGGAGCTCCTTGAACAGGTCCCACAACTGTGCGTGCCGTTCGGCCAGCTTCTCCACTTCCTCCTTCACATGCGTGATGGTGCCCTCCAGGTCTTCCTCATCGAAGCCGCTCAGTTCGTTGTAGCTGGTGAGCGCCTGGTCCAGCTCGCCCAGGATCCCGTAGTAGTCGATGATGTAGCCGAAGTCCTTGCCCTCGAATACGCGGTTCACACGCGCGATGGCCTGCAAGAGCGTGTGGGCTGTCAAACTGCGGCACAAGTAGAGGACGGTGTTCCGCGGCGCATCGAAACCGGTGAGCAGCTTGTCCACCACGATCAACAACTCGGGATCGCCCTCGGCCTTGAACCGCTTGATGATGCTCTTCTGGTAGTTCGTTTCGTTGCCGTACTGGGCCATCATGGCCTTCCAGAACTTCTGCACGGCATCGTCGCTCTCCTCGTACGCGCTGTCGTTCCCTTCGCGGGTGTCGGGCGGGCTCATCACCACCTCGCTGCTCACCATCCCGATCTCGTCCAGGTACTTCTTGTACTTCAGGGCGGCGGCTTTGCTCGGCGCGGTCAGCTGGGCCTTGAAGCCGCTGCCCTTCCAGTTATCGCGCCAGTGCTGGCTCACATCCCAAGCGGTGCGGTAGATCTTCTGGTCGGCCTCGTTCAGCTGGTCCGCGCGGCTGAACTTCTTCTTCAGGTCGGCACGTTGGTACGGCGTCAAGGGCTCGCTCACCATGTTGAAGAAGGTGTCGATGGTCTTGTCGTCCACCTCCTGCACCACGTGGCGGCCTTCGTAGAGCAGGGGCACCACGGCACCGTCCTCTACCGCTTGCGCGATGGTGTAGGCCGGACGGATGATGCCGCCGAATTTCCGCGCAGTGTTCTTTTCCTTGCCCAGCAGCGGCGTGCCGGTGAAGCCCAGGAAACAGGCGTTGGGCAGCACCTTCATCATGCGCGCGTTGCCGGCCCCGTATTGGCTACGGTGGCTTTCGTCCACCAGCACGAAGATGTTGGGGCTGTCATCCACCAACTGCCCGCGTTTGCTCACGGCTTCGAACTTCTGCATCAGCGTGGTGATCACGCGGGCCTTGGGTTCGTGCAACAGCTCGGCCAGGTGCGTGCCACTGCGCGCCTGTTCCACTTCGGTGTCGCAGCTTTTGAAGGTGCCGTAGAGCTGGTCGTCCAGATCGATGCGGTCCGTGACCAGCACGATGCGCGCGTTGCGGATGCTCGGCTCCATGGCGATGGCCTTGGCCAAAAGCACCATGGTGAGGCTCTTGCCGCTGCCCTGCGTGTGCCAGATCACGCCGCCGGGTCGATGGCCTTGGTCGAGCTGCTTCACACGATCCAGCGTTCCCTTTACGGCGAAGTACTGCTGGTAACGGGCCACCTTCTTCTCCCCGGCATCGAAGAGGATGAAGCGCTGCACGATCTCCAACAAGCGCTCCGGGCGGCAGAGCCGGTAGAGCAATTGGTCCTGCGCCGTTACGTGCAGGTCCGCCTGTTCCTGCTGGTCGAAGAAGGCACGCACGTAGCGGAAGCGATCGGCGAAGAGCGCGTCCTTCTGGGCGCCAGTGAGCGGGGTGTTCTTCAGCGCGTGCAGTACGGCCTCATCCCCATGCTCTTTCCATTGGCCCCAGAAAGGCGGCGGCGTGCCCACCGTGCCATACACCGCATCATTCTGCGCCAAGGCCAGCAGCAATTGTGCGTGGATGAACAAGCCCGGCACCTCATCGGGCTGCTGGTTGCGCAGGTGCTGGCTGATGGCCTGCTGTACCGGTGTGCCGTACTCGGTGCTGTGGAGGTCGGGGCGCTTGCACTCGATCACCACCAGGGGAATGCCGTTCACGAAGAGCACCAGGTCCGGGCGGCGGGTCTTGGTGCTGCCCTTGCGCTCCACGGGGAACTCTTCGGTGACGTGGAAAGCGTTGTTGCCCGGTGTGTTCCAGTCGATGAAGCGCAGGGGGAAGCTGCGTGTATCGCCCATGATGGTCTCCTCGAAGCTGCGGCCCAGTGTGAGCGTTTCGTACACCTGCTTGTTGGTGTTCAGCAGGCCCTCCACCAAGGGCATGTCCCGCAGGTCGCGGATGGCCTGGTAGATGTTGCCGGGGCTGAAGGCATAGCTCTGCCCCTTGTGCTGGATGCTGTTGATGGTGCGCAGGCGCTCCTCCAGGATGCCCTCCAGCAGCACGTTGCCCGCCTTGCCTTGGCGCTGCGCCATGGCCTCTTCTGGGCTCAAGTAGGTGTAGCCCAATTTCAGCAGCAGCTGCAGCGCGGGCAGCTGGCTGATGTGGTCTTCGAGAAAGGAGGGAGTGATCATGGCTCGATCAATTTTTGACGGTGCGGCTCATGGTGAGCACATCGATCCGAACTTGAGCAATGGCATCAACTGCGGGCTGCGCGATCCTTGGAGCGACCTGCCATTCTTTTGCCGACCATCCTGCGGGCCGGACCTCACGGAAGAACTGGACGACACTGTCTTTGCCGGGCGGCTCGATAGCGGTGTGCTTCACCAAGCACTTGCCGACGATCCCATACCAGCGCGTTATCTGGTCCAACTCACCCTCGAACTTCTCCGGGAAACCGTACACCGTCAACAACAGGTACTTGTTCACCACGAACGCGACCCAGTCGGCCACTTGGATCATGACCGAGCCGTGAGACGGAGAGAAGTAGGGGATGTCGAAGATCTCGTCCAGGCGTGGTGGATTGTAGGCCTTGCGCTTGCTGAAGGTGTAGCCCGTGTACGGGTCCGTCCACGCTAAATCCGATAGGAGCAATCGCTTGAGGTCCTCATCGAGGTTCTTCTGCTCATCGAAGACGACCCATGTCTTTCCCTTGTTGTTGTTCGTGCCGGATTGGCACCGTTCAATGGCCAGCACGATGTTCATCGCGCCAGCGATGTAAGGGGCTTTCAGCCGGTTCGCTGTTTCACAGCCCCCCGCCTTGCGTTCGAAGAAGCGCTTGCTGTCGATGGGTGCCACGAAATACTTGCAGCTCCGTTCAGCGGCCCAGTTCAGGATCTCCTCGAAGAGCTGCATCCTTGTTGCCGCATCAATACCGCTCCACGCATTCTGCCCCCGGTAGGCTTGCGAGGCTTTCAACTCAGTTACAGCGATATCGCGCTGTGTGAGCTTGGTGACAAGTTGAAGAAACTCCCGCTGTGTCTTCGGCAGCTTCAGGCCCAGGTTGTTCATCACCCCGACCAGCACCTCAACGGGCTGCGCCGGGTTGTACTTGTTGCCGCAATGGCCGCTTTCATCGATGTAGCACGTGTACATGTGGGCTCCGTTGGCTTAGTGTTTCACCCGCACGGCCCCAGTCAGCAACTGCTGCATCAGCCCCCGCTTCTGGGTGATGAGGTGGTCGAGGTAGTTCTGGGTCTGTTCGATCTGTTTATCAAAGGCTGTGAAGAGTTTAGCAAGGCGGTCCTGTTCGTCGCGCTCGGGCAAAGGCACCCACAGGTTCTTGAAGTCGTTCCAGCGGAGGCTTCCGCGGCGATCCACGGAAGCGTTCGTGGAGGTGCGGAAGATGTGCTTGTAGCGTTCGCTCTTGAACAGGTAGTACATGAACTCACTGTTCACCGTAGCATGGTCGAACTCAAAGACCACGTAGATCGGGCTGAGCAGACCTGCCTCATGATCACGTAGCAGGTCGATGGACCCCTCCTCGATGTGATTGGCCGGGAAGCCGAACTGCCCACGGCGGATGACCTTGTAGTTGGAGCGGTCCTCGCTGTAGACCTGTTTCTTGAAGTACTCCAAGGAAGACACGAATCCTTTGTGTTTGCTGCATGAAAGCACAATGTGTTCTGTGCCATCTGGATTGCGCTCACCGATCTCTTCAGCGATGTCGCCAATGCTTGCCTTGTGCCGATGATGGTAGACATCGCTCAGCACCGTGTTCATCAGCCCCCGCTTGCGCTCCTGCTGCGCGGCCAGCAGTTGCTGCGCCGTGGCAATGGCCTGGTCCCAAGCCCCCAGCACCGCGGCGATGCGGCGTTGTTCGGGGCCGGTAGGCTGGATAACCAACTCGCGTTTCAGATCCCCCACGTTGATGTGCTTCATGGTAGATCCGGTTTCAATACGTCGGATCATTGCACGCCCAATAGGTGAGTTCAAGTATTGCAGGTAGTACCCCGCGAAAGCAGCATCCTGCTTGAACCGAGATATTACCAGTGCGTGGCAGTTCGCACCTGCCAGGTCATCCGGCACAATGGAAGTAACACCGATGTCGCCAGTCTGTATGGTCAACAGGTCTCCTTCACGAAGACACGACTTGGCGTTCTTCTCATGAAAGGTGCGATTGACCTTGCACATCCCATGATAGTCAATGGTGAACTCTTTCACATTATACCCCTGTACGTACGGTACACCATCTGCCGCATCGGTATAATGGGTTGTAGCTGTACCGACGAAGCCGTTCGTAAGCAGGGTCGTCATCTCTCCATAGCGAGTCACTTCCCACTCCTCCGGTATCCACCCGAGCTTGGTGTGTTTGTAGCCCGGGCGGCCTTCGTTGGGCAGGGCGGCTTTGGCCGGTGCGGCTGTGGCGGTGGTGCTCATGGCTTCTTGGGTTTGTAGCGCGGCTCCTTGGGGGCCTGGCTGCTGGCAAGTCGTTTCACCTCCTTGTCGAAATCGCTCAGGTGGTCGCGGTCCTGCTGCACGCGGAACTTCTCGTATTCGCCTTCGGCTAGGCGCTTGGCCACTTCGGCACTGATGCGGCCGGCATTGTCCAGCACGTTGTAGTCGTTGAACTCCAGGAAGGCATCGAGCTTGCCGGCCCATTGCTCCATGGTCATGGGGATCTGGCGTTCGGCCTGGTTCTCGGCGTAGTCCAGGTACATGGTCACAATGCGGTTCAGGGCCTTCAGCTCGGCTTCGGTGAGGTAGTTCTTGGCCACGCCGGTATCGCTCTTCAGCACCTTGCCGTCGGGCGCGTTCTTCCAGGTGGTGAGCCCCATGTGCGGTGCGGTGGCCTTGGCGCGCTCGGCGATCAGCTCGGCTGCGGTGTGGCCGGTAATGGCCCAGTGCAATTTGTTCTGCACGGTCTTGTAGAAGAGCTGCGTCACTTCGGCCTTGGGGTCGTAGTCGATGCTGCACGCCGCGTAGATGTCCGTGATCTGCTGGTAGAAGCGCCGCTCGCTGGCGCGGATCTCGCGGATGCGCTCCAGCAATTCGCGGAAGTAGTCCTGCCCGAAGCGGCGGCCCTGTTTCAGGCGCTCATCGTCCAGCACGAAGCCTTTCACGATGTACTCCTTCAGTGTGCCGGTGGCCCATACCCGGAAGAGGGTGGCGCGCTGGCTGTTCACCCGGTAGCCCACCGAGATGATCACGTCCAGGTTGTAGTGATCCACTTCCCGAGCCACTTCCCGCGTGCCCTCCTGCTGAACTATTCGAATTTTTCTAATAGTTCCTTCCTCTTGAAGCTCAGCACTTTGAAAGATCTCTTTGAGGTGGTAGTTGATGGTGGCGACCTCCACGCCGAAGAGCTCGGCCATCTTCCTTTGGGTGAGCCAGAAGGTCTCATCCTCGAAGAAGACCTCGATGTTCACGTTCCCTTGCGGGGTGGTATAGAAGATGATGTCCTGCATGGTGGCTCTTACTTGATGAAGCCCAGTTCCTTCAGGTAGCCGTCCATCTCGGTGCGCACCTCGGCCAGCTTCCCCTCCAGGGTGGTGATCTTCTTCTGCACCGCGGCGATGTCCACCGGTTCGGGCTCCTCGAAGGTGTCCACGTAGCGCGGGATGTTCAGGTTGTAGTCGTTCTCTTGGATCTCGGCCAGGCTGGCGCGGTAGGCGTACTTCTCGGCCAGCACGCGCTGGTCGTCGGCAATGATGGCGGGCGCCTTGCGGAAGGCGGTGTAGGTGTCCACCACGCGTTGCAGGTCCTCTTCGCGCAGGCGGTTCTGCTTCTTGCCGTCCTGGTAGTGGCTGCTGGCATCGATGAAGAGGATATCGGTGGTGGTGCGCTGCTTGTTGAACACCAGGATGGCGGCGGGGATGCCGGTGCCGAAGAAGAGTTGCGCGGGCAGGCCGATGACCGCCTCCAGCAGGTTCTCATCGATGAAGGCCTTGCGCAGCAGGCGTTCGCTGCTGCCGCGGAAGAGCACGCCGTGGGGCACGATCACCCCGGCGCGGCCATGTTCGTTGAGGCTTTCGATCAGGTGGGAGATGAATGCGTAATCGCCCTTGCTCTTTGGGGGTGTGCCGCGCCAGAAGCGGTTGAAGCGGTCGTGGTCAGCGGCCTCCTTGCCCCACTTGTCCAGGCTGAAGGGCGGGTTGCTCACGGCCACGTCGAACTTCATGAGCTTGTCGCCTTCCACCAGCAGCGGGTTGTTCAGCGTGTCGCCCCATTCGATCTGCGCATTGTCGTTGGCGTGGATGAACATGTTCATCTTGCACAGCGCCCAGTTGCCGCCGTTGCTCTCCTGCCCGTAGAGGCTGTAGTTGTGGTCGGGCACCTGCTCGGCCACCTTGATGAGCAGGGATCCGCTGCCGCAGGTGGGATCGTAGATGCGCATGCCGCTCTGCGGGGCCATGAGCCGGGCCAGCAGTTCGCTCACTTCACTGGGTGTAAAGAATTCACCGCCTCTCTTGCCACTGTCGCTGGCGAACTGGCCAATGAGGTATTGGTAGGTGTTGCCGATGATGTCCTGACTACCGATGCGGCTGGGGCGGAAGTCGAGCTTCTCGTTGGCGAAATCCTCGATCAGGTTCTTCAGGCGGCGGTTGCGGTCCTTGGTCTTGCCCAGGTTGGCCTCGCTGTTGAAGTTGATGTTGCGGAACACACCGTCCAGTTTGCCCTTGTTGGCTTCTTCGATGGCGTCCAAGGCCTTGCCGATGCGGTCGCCGATATCGTCGGCATCGCGTGCCTCGTACAGGTCGTAATAGGATGCGCCTTTGGGCAGCACAAAGCGTTCGCGCTCCATGGCGCGGGCGATGCGCTCCTCGTCGCCGCCGTACTTCTTGTGCAGTTCCTCGCGGCGGTCGCGCACCACATCGCTGAGGTACTTCAGGAAGAGGAACACCAGGATGTAGTTCTTGTACTCGGCGGGGTCCACCACACCGCGGAAGGTGTCGCAGGCTTTCCAGGCCAGGGCGTTGATCTCGGATTGCTGTATGGGGTTGCTCATGGTTGCGGGTAGTTGGCCCAGACGGCATCGAGCAGCTGGGTGTAGGCGATGGTGAGTTCGTTGAGGTGAAGCTTGGCACGCTGCGCGGCATCGGCCAGGCGGATCAGTTTGTGCTGGTCTTCCAGCCCGGGCAGGGGGATCTCCAGTTGGTCGAGCGCCTTACGGCTGAGCACCGGTACCGTTCCGATCTTGCGCATGGCGGCCATTTGGGCTTGGGCCGGTCGGCTGTTCAGGTACGCGGCCAAGAACGCAGGCAGCAGGTTTTCCACATTCGGCCGGATCACGTAGAGCATACCCGAAGCGACGGTATCTTCGGTTGAGTCAGGCCAAAGCGCGGCGGTGCTGGAGGAACCTTTGCCAATAAGGAGCACATCATCCTTCCGGAGCAGGTCCACCTCTTTGTAGCTCAGCAATGCGGGTTCGGTCCGGTCGATATAGGCATGCTCGATGACCCCATTCTCCTTGATCGCCGATGACTGTACCAAGGCCATGGTACCGGTCTTCATGCGCTTGGCATGGACCCCGAAGCGGGTGGTGGCGATGTCGGATAAGAGGCGTTTCATGGAGTATGATGAGGCAAATGTATGGCATCGGGCTCCATAGATCCAAATTCACGTGAAATTATTTTCCATGCAACGCGGATTTAATGGCGGTTGTCGACCCCGCGTGAGCGGGCGCAGCGGCAGCCCGGCACCGGAGGGGCCTTGCAGCCACGTGCAGCGAGGAGGCGACCGGAGGAAGCCACCACAGCGCCGTGGGTGCTGGCCCTGACAAGCCGGCTAAAGCGGAGCACGCGACCCGGCTGCATTTGAGCCGGGGCACGCCCTCAACATCACCTACGACTGGTCCAACTTCTTCACCATCGTCAAGATCGTCGCCAGCGCCACGGTCTCGCCCGTTTCATCCACCACATCCACCAGCCACTTCACCTGCTTCGCTTTGCTCGCAGTGACATTGATCTGGGTGGTCGACGTCATTCTTGGTTGAGCTTCTTCACCATGGTAAGAATGGTCGCCAAGGCAACCGTTTCCCCCGTTTCGTCAACGACGTCAACGAGCCACTTGACGATCCCTCGTGCAACGTCAGATCCTTTGGGAGAATCCTCGGTCTTGGGTCTTTTCTCTTGATCAAGTTTCTCCCGACAAGTGAACTTGACTTGGATGGTAGACCCTGGGTAAACAGGCTTCAAGAACCTGCATTCTTCAATACCGTAGTTCAACAGGACAGGCCCCTTGGGTGGATCAACGAACAACCCAGCCGCCCTTGAAAGGATGAAGTAGCCGTGCGCCACGCGGCCGGTGAAGGGGGTGCCCTCGAGGCTGTTGGCGTCCATGTGCGCGTAGAAGCGGTCGCCGCTGAGCGCGGCGAAGTCCTCGATGTTCTGCAATGTCACCAGGTGCTTCTCGCTGAGCAGCGTGTCGCCGATGTTCAGCTCCTCGAAGTGCAGGCGGAAGGGGTGCTTTTCGCTGATGCGGTAGCGCGCGCCCTGCTGGTATTGCTGGGTGAGGGCGGTGATGGTGGTGGGGCTGCCCTGGATGGCGGTGCGCTGCAGGTAGTGGAGCACGCCGCGCTTGCCGCCCATCTCCTCGCCGCCGCCCGCGCGACCGGGGCCGCCGTGTACCAGCGTGGCCAGCGGACTGCCGTGGCCGGTGTTCTCCTTGGCCATGTCGCGGTTCAGCACCAGCATGCGGCCGTGGTGGCTGGCGGCGCCCCACACGAATTGCTGCGCGTACGCATCGTTGTGCGTGGCGATGGTGGCCACCAAGGAGCCCTTGCCGAGATTGGTGAGGGCCACGGCATCGTCGAGAGTTGAGTAAGGCATAAGAGTGCTCACCGGACCGAAGGCCTCCACGTTGTGGCTCACCTGGTTCTTCCAGGGATCGGGGTTGAGGAGCAGGATGGGGCTCATGAAGGCGCCCTTTGCCGCATCGGCTCCTGTCACGATCACGCTGTCGGGGTCGCCGTACACCACTTGCGAGCCCTTGAGCAGCTCGGCGAGGGCGCGCTTCACCTCGTCGCGCTGCGCTGCGCCGGCCAGGGCGCCCATGCGTACGCCTTCGGTGCGCGGGTCGCCGATCACGGTGCTGCCCAGGCGCTTGCCGATGGCGATCTGCACATCCTCCAGCACGTTGGCGGGCACCAGGATGCGGCGCGCGCCGGTGCAGCGCTGTCCGCACTTCAGCGTCATCTCCTTGCCCACTTCCTTGATGAAGAGCTCGTACTCCTCGGTGCCCGGCACGGCGTCCGGCCCGAGCACGATGGCGTTGAGGCTGTCGGCCTCCATGTTGAAGGGCACGCTCTCGTCGATGATGCGGTCGTGGCGCTTCAGCATGCGGCCGGTGCTGGCGCTGCCGGTGAAGGTGACAACGTCCTGGCTCATCACGTGGTCCAGCAATCCGTTGGCGCTACCGACGATGAGTTGGATCGCACCCTCGGGCACGATGCCGCTGGCCACGATGTCCTTCACCATCGCCTCGGTGAGGTAGCTGGTCACGGTGGCGGGCTTCACCACGGCGGGCACGCCGGCCATCCAGTTCACGGCCACCTTCTCCAGCATGCCCCAGATGGGGAAGTTGAAGGCGTTGATGTGCACGGCCACGCCTTCCTTGGGCACCATGATGTGGTGGCCGATGAAGGTGCCCTGCTTGCTGGTCTTGATGGCCTCGCCGTCCACGTAGAAGGGCATGTTGCCCAGCGTGCGGCGCAGGCTGGCGTTGGCGAAGAGGTTGCCGATGCCGCCCTCGATGTCCACCCAGCTGTCGGCCTTGGTGGCGCCGGTCTTGTAGCTGATCTGGTAGTACTTGTCCTTGCGCTCCATCAGATAGAGGGCGAGGGCCTTCAGCATCCTGCCGCGCTCGGGGAAGGTCATCTTGCGCAGGGGAGGACCGCCCACCGTACGTGCGTAGGTGAGCATTGCGCCGAAGTCGAGGCCGCCGCTTGATGTGGTGGCGACGAGCTCGCCAGTGGAGGCGTCGAGGAGTTCTGCTTGCTTGCCTGAACCGGCGACCCATTGGCCGGCGATGTAGTTCTGCAGCTGTGTGCTCATGAGAGGAATGTAGAATGTAGAATGTAGAATGAAGAAAGCTGAATGCCGTGCGTCCGTTCGAGGTTGGACATTTTACATTCTACATTCTTCATTCTTGCCGGCCCCGCGATCCATTGGCCGGCGGCGTCGTTCTGCAGTGGCATGGTGGCGAAGTTCGGCAGGAATGCTCAACCGCCACCCCGGTTCAAGACCGGGGCAAGCTGCGACGACGCAACGGGAACGCAACGTTGCGCAACTGTGGCGCCTTGGCGTCTTTGCGGTTCAATCGCATTTCTTGGGCGTGCCGGCTCGAAGACTCGCCGTCGCGCTATCCGCTTCAAGTCCGCACTCGTCGTTCCTCCTCGCTTGCGGGCTTTCCGCTCCTATCGCTCACGCGGGCATCTCGTTCCGGCCGTAGCTTTGGTGGATGGACCTCAAAACCCTGAAGCTCGAACTTTTTGAACGCATCGCGCTGATCGATGATGAGTCGCTCTTGCTCGTGATCAAACGCGCGCTCGATGCACCGCGTGGCTATGGCATTCCGAACGAACAGATGAGCGTTGTTCATGAACCTTCAGGAGCGGAGCGCACCTTCACGTGGCAGGAGGTGCAGCGCATCCTTGAGGAGGACCGCTTACAACAACGCGCCTTACGCCACGAGTCTGCCGACCTGGACCTCTCAGAGGATGAGCTTGCGTTGCTCGATGAGCGCCGCGAACGCCACATGAAGGGTGAAAGCCGCTCCTACACCTGGCAGCAAGTGGAGGAGAACTTGAAGAAGGACATTGAGCGATAGGCCGCCTATCGCATCAGCGGCACTGGCCAACATCGCGTCGCACTCATTCCGCTCAGCGTCCTCCGCGCCCTCAGCGGTTCGATCGCGTGGCTTGTGCACTACGGCACGATCACCTTTCCGTTCCAGCGCTCACCGTTGGCCGATGTCATACGCCAAACGGCAGGTCCCGAAGGGCAGGGTAGGAGTGAAGTAACAGCTGTCATGCGCAAGGAACCGATCGTTCGCCCTTGTGCGTCGAAGAGTTCGAACAGGTCTCCGGAGCGTGCATTGCTCACGGCAAGCAGGCCTGCGTCCGACGAACGTACACGAGGCGTGGCCCGGGCGTATTCGTTGATCCCGATGCTTTCATCGTTCACCTGGATGTCCCAGGTGTGCGTATCCGAATGGCCGCAGGGGTCGGTATACAGGTGTGTGAAGGTGTAGATCCCTCCGGCATCGAAGGTGAAGGTGGGGTCCTGTTCCGTTGATGTTTGCCCGTTGGAGCAGGTCCACAGGTGTTCACCTTGACCGAAATGGAAGAAGGTGATGTCGTTCCACGACTCGGCGCTTACACTGAGGTATTCCGCATCCGTGCTGCCGGGTTCGTTCAGGTTCCACGCGTCCACATCATCCAACACGGTGGTGCTGGCAATGGCTTGCAGGATGGCTGCGTCCTCGGGCCCCAGCGTTGAGATGAACGAACTGCCCACGCAACTTTCCCGGAACAGGGTGCAATAGAACACGCAGGCCGCGAGGTAGGTGCCGGCCACGCTCGGATGGCTGCCATCCTGCTGGTACAGATCGATGGTCGGATGTGTATCCCGCACCTGTTTCCATGCCCAGCCGACAGGGGACACGTATCCTTCGTTCTCCAATGCGTACTGCGTGTAGTTGTCCCGCAGGGCCTGTTGCATTCCCGCATACGTGCACACAGCGGGGAATTGTGCGCAGTTCTGCGCATCGCCGTTCTCACGACCCCAGGTCATGAAGAACACCGGGTAGCCGCATTCACTGCTCTCCTGGATATCGTAGGCGAGTGCCGTGGCGTCGATGTTGCTGAAGGTCTCGTTCGTCGGCAGCGCGCCGAGCTGGCTCTGCTCCTGCAGCACCACGAAATCCCATTGCTGCGACGCGATCGCTGCTTGCGTGGCAGCGTCGACAGTGTGGGCGGCAAAGGTGTACCCGCCGGGTGCCTGCATGGTGGTGTTCACCGTTTCGCCGAAGGAGAGCGCGATCTGCCGGAACATGTAGGGCAGATCATTGGTGTAGATGTAGCTGTTGCCGATGAAGAGCACCGAGGTCTGCGCGTGTGCATACGACGTGCAAACCAGGAGAAGGAGGGTCGGTATCCGCATGGTGTAAAGCTATCGGGCTGCCGGCACCGATGGTCCCAGGGAAGGGATGTGTGCTTGCCACTGTTGTCCTCCTAAGGAACGGAGCTCGCCGGCAGGACCCGTCGGTCGGGAGGCGGTGGGCGGTGTTCCACGGTCCGACCGCAATGGTCGAGCGGCGCGCTACGGCAATTGTTCGGACCGCACGTTGGTGGGTACGATCCCACCGATGGTCTGCAAGACCAGATCGCGGTCATTCCCTCCGCCGGAGTATTTCACCGTTCCGTCCAGGTTCGCGTCTTCCAGCCTGTACTGGCCGGTCACGGTTGCAGTGGGAACAATACCCCCGATGGCTGTCAGGATCCGGTCACGGTCGTTGTTGGTACCGACATATTTCACTTGATGGTCGTGGGTGACGTCTCCCGGCCACAGGTACATGGTGTTGCCCACTTGTTTCCGGGCTTCGGTGCCGTAGGTGAGGAAGCTGCTGAAGGTGAAGGGCACGTTGGTGACCTGTGTGGAGGACAGGGCGATGGGGCTCGCGCTCATGGTGCCGAGGTGGTTGCGGTGCCGGATGGCGACGAAGTAGCTCCCGGTAGGAGCGGGCAGGCGCAGCGCTTGCTGCCCGTTGAGGTCCACCAAGACCCCGCTGCGCCGCACAAGAGCCCGTCGGCTGCACAGCACCTGGGCGCCGTTGGTCCCATTGCGCAGCTCCACCACCACCCAGTCCACGATGGCCGAGGAGCCGGTGGTGTTCATCACCAAGGAGGGGATCACGCCCTCGCCACCGCCGGTTGTGAAGGAGTAGCCCAGTGCGGTGTACGGTTCCGTGTAGGGCAGGATGCCCGCACTGCGCAGGTTGTCGCGCATCAGTCCGGTGACGGTGTCGAAGGCGCCGTGCAGGTGCACGGAGCCGGAGATCACCACGCTGGGCGTCGGGGGGCTGAGCACGGCGAAGTTCGTCACCGGGTAGTTGTACACCGCGTTGAAGGAGCCTCCGGCCACCACCGCAGTGGACGATGTTGCCAGCGCGAACACCTCGTCCTGCACACCGGCCCAGGCGAGCAGGGCGCCTGAGGTGGCATCCACCATGTTCACGGCGCCATAGCTGCCGATGGATCCCGAAAGGCCAACGCTGCTCCCCATCGCGCACAGGCCATACACGGTCCAGGACACGCCGGGGTCCCAGGCCGTGACGCTGCCGCCGCTATTGATGGCCGCCGCATTGGTGCGGGAGGTGCCATCCACGCTACTGAACTGACCGCCGAGGTAGAGCGTGGAACCGACACGGGCCATGGCGAAGACGCCGACGCCCCCGCTCACGCTGTGCGACCAGCCGAAGCCCTGGCCGAATTGGGTGTCCACGGCGGCGACCCGTTCGCTCGGCGTACCGTTCATCGTGTTGAACGCGCCGCCGAGGTACACCGTGCCGTTGTGCACCACCATCGCGCGGATAAGGTCGTCGGGCACCGGGGCCCAGTCGGTCAGACCCTGCGTGGCGAGGGTGAAGGCGGCGGCG
>DEQO01000092.1 GCA_002360495.1 Flavobacteriales bacterium UBA3364 | reverse complement strand
TCGTCAACCTGTTCGTTCCGAAGAACCAACTGGTGGTGGAGACCAAGGGCCGTATCCCGGAATGGGACAAGACGTACAATACGTTGAGCGAGCCGTTGGACGCCACCATTCCGCTTGCGGTACTGGTGGATGGCGGTTCGGCAAGCGCAAGTGAGATCGTGAGCGGCGCGCTGCAGGACCTGGATCGCGGTGTGATCATCGGCGAACGCTCGTACGGCAAGGGGCTCGTGCAACAAACGCGGGACCTCTACTACAACAGCAAGCTGAAGGTGACCGTAGCGAAGTACTACATCCCCAGCGGTCGTTGCATCCAGAAACTGGACTATGCTAGCCGGGACAGCAGTGGAAAGGTCGCGGAAGTCAAGGAAGAGGCGATCGCCGAATTCAAGACCCGCAACGGAAGACCGGTGTTCGATGGACGCGGGATCCTGCCGGATATCGAAGTGACCGATCCCGAACTGGCCAAGGTGGTGGGCGGTTTGTACAGCGAAGACCTCTTCTTCGATTTCGCCACGCGCTACCGGAGCGAACATGCGGACATCGGACCGGCTGAGCGGTTCACGATCAGCGACGCCCTGTACCAGGAGTTCACGGACTATGTGAAGGACAAGAAGTTCGAGTACGATACCGAGACCATGGAAGCGTTCAAAGCGTTGGAGGAGAAAGCCAAGAAGGAACGCTACTACGATCATGCGAAAGCGCAACTGGAAGCCCTGCATGCCGAGCTGGCTCCCGATCGTACCGAGGAACTCACGCGTTTCCGCAGCGACATCGAGGAAGTGCTCAAAAGCGAGATCGTCGCCCGGTACCACTACCAGACCGGTCGTGCCAAAGCGAGCCTGGTGACGGATCCTTACATCAAGGAGTCCATCGCGGTGCTGAACGGCCCGCGCTACAACGAAGTACTTACCACGGTGAAGCCGGGCAAGTAAGAGCAGGGAATGCACATGTCCGGATCGGGACTGTTGCCGGGTCGCGACGCGTTCCGAACCGTACATGTGGGTGCGCTCGCGCTGTGCGCGATCATGTTGCCGTGGAGTACGGCGTTGCTGAGCATGGCCCAAATGCTGCTGGTGGCCAACTGGCTCTTGGAAGGCATCGTCCGCACGGACTTCATCGGCCGTTTCCGGAGGACCTTCACCTCAGGACCTTCGTTGGTCTTCCTGTCCATCTTCGGATTGCATGTGCTCGGTCTGCTGTGGACCTCGGACCTGGACTGGGGGACCGATCTCGTACGCATCCTCCTTCCGATCCTGTCCGTCGGCGCCGTGATGGCGGGTAGTCCGCGGCTCTCGGTCCCGGAGTTCCGTGCGGTGCTCTTGCTTGGGGCCTGGAGCGTGGTCGCCAGCACGTTCGTTTGCCTCGTCATGCGCAAGGGCGGTGCGGCGGACTACCGGTCCCTATCGGTGTTCATCAGCCACATCCGGCTGACATTGTTGTTGTGTCTGGCGATAGTCGTCCTCCTCCTCGATCGTGGTGGTCCGCTGTGGTTGCGCATCATGGGGTATTGCGCGGTTCCATGGGCCCTCTTCTTCATCAATAAACTGGGCAGCATCCAAGGGTTCTGCATCCTGCTCGTACTTGCAGCGGTCCTGCTCTGGCGCTGGGTGGGTGGGCAGGGGAAAGCCATGAGGTGGATCGTCCGCGCTACGGTGGTGGCCTTGCCTGTATCGGCCCTTTTGATCGGGCTCGGGGAAGTACGTGAACGCTATCGCCTTCCCGATCCCGAATTGGCGAGGACCTTCGAAAAGAGCGCTGGTGGTGAGATGTACACGCATGACATCGCGAATCCGCAAATGGAGAACGGCACCCATGTGTGGACGTGGCTCGCCTGGCGTGAGATGCGGGCCACATGGCCATTGCGCAGCAAGCGAAGTATCGATGACCTGAACGACAAGGGGAATCCCATCTGGGGGACCTTGGTGCGCTATCTCGCCTCGAAGGGGGAGCGCAAGGACAGTGTTGCCGTCATGGCGTTGACGGATGCGGAAGTGCGCGATATTGAGCAAGGCATCCCGAATGTGCTGCATGGCCAGCGAAGTGCGCTACGCGAACGCATCGATGAGGTCTTCTTCGAGCTGGAGCACTACTATGCGTATGGCGCAGCGGACGGTCATTCCGTGGCGATGCGGTTGGAGTTCCTGAAGGCCGGTATGGCCATCGCCATGCGCGAGTGGACGATCGGCGTGGGAACAGGTGATACGAAGACCGCGTTCGCGGAACAGTACGAGCGCATGGGCACATCGCTTTCCGTGGAATGGCGTCACCGGGCGCACAACGAGTACCTCACATTGTGGATCAGCTTCGGTGTGTTCGGGCTCTTGTGGTCGTTGTTCGCGTTCTGGTGGCCGGCGCGCAGGTTGATGGCGTGGAACGACCCCTTGTTCATCGCGTGGTCGGTCATCCTGGGCATTTCCTGCTTCACCGATGATACGATCGAGACCCAGGCGGGTGCGACGTTCTTCGGTCTCTATTATGCACTGTTCGTTTTCGGTGCACCGCGATCGGTCACGACCGCCCCTCAGGAATGACCACCCGTATTGCGGAGCGCGGACAGCTTCGCATACTTCAGCCTGACGCCGCGTGCGGAATAGCGTGCGATGCGCCAGCCCGCCAGGCCGTCCAATATCCCCAGTTTCAGCACGTAGGTCTGGATGAATTTCACCATTGGGGAGAACAACTGCTTCAGAGCGCCGGGGTGTTTCCCTGCGGCCAGCATCTTGCGTGCGTGCAGGTCGCTGTACCGTTCGAGCCGTGCGATGTGGTCTTCCACGGAACGGTACGAATAGTGCAGCAGGTCGCCGCGCAGCGCACGCACGATCGTTCCGGGTGCGAGCCTCAGTTCTTCATGCACGTGTTCTCCTTCCCAGCGCGTACCCTCCTTCGGGAACAGGCGCACTTTGGCATCGGGGTACCAGCCGCCGTGTCGAACCCATGTACCGCAGTAATTGGTGAGCCTGTTCAATTTGTACGCTCCGGTCAAACCCGTGCGCAGCTCATCATGGATCGAGGTGGTCAGTCCTGGTGACAACACCTCATCCGCATCCAGCGAGAGGATGTACGTTCCCGTTGCTTGTGCGTTCGCGAAGTTCTTCTGGTCCGAGTAGTCGGTCCACTTCCGGACGATCACGCGCGCACCGGCCGTTTCAGCGATCCGCCTGGTATCGTCCGTGCTTTCGGCATCAACGACGATGATCTCGTCCACCACGCCGGTGACCGCCGCCAGGCAGCTACCGATATTGTGCGCCTCGTTGCGCGTGATGATCACTGCGGAGATCCCCGTCATGCGCCGACGAAGTTAGCCGGGACTTAACGCCGCGCCCGGCGATCAACGAAGGTGGGTGACAAGGAAGCGACCGCGGGCCATTGCCCCATCCGATGCGGTCATGAGGTAGGTATACGCGCCGTTGGCCAGTTCCGCCGTCGAAAAGGTCGCCAGCGTTCCGGAAAGTGTCGATCGGGCGACGGTCCTTCCGGTACCATCGAACACGTCCAGGCGCATAGTGGAGTTCCGGTAGGCTTCCGGCAGGCGGAAGTTGAGTTGCTGGTCCACGGGTTGTGGATAGACGACCACCGCCAGCGGCGTGCCGTACTCCGTGAGCCCGCCTCCCGGGTTGGCGACCAGGTTCACGCAATAATCCTCCGTTTCCCCGTACTGGTAATCCTCGGCACAGGCGGAGAGCAGTGGCGCGGCAGAATGCATGGTGATGCGCATTCGGGTGGAGCCGAGCGTTGCATCGGCCGGGATGGAAAGTTGTGCCACAACGGGATCATTGCTGCCGGAGGTACTGTTGTACAGGAGATCGTTCGGCCCGTCGATATTGCCATCCTGGTCCACATCGATCCACACCAGGAACCACTCATTGAACCCGAATCCGCTGTAACCGGGCGTCATCGTGATCGTATGTTCGGCGCCCACCATGAGGTCTGTGGCGGGTCCGGTGTAGTCGCCATAACCACCGTCGTTGCCGGACACATTGTCAATGGTGCCGAGCTGCACCTGCGCGATCCATTCGGAATTGGTATTGCCGCCTTCGGTGGGGCAGTACGCCAGATCCACACAGGCACCACAGCCCGAGGTGCCCACCTCCACCGGAGAACACCACTCGGAGGTCTCGCTCGCACAAAGACTACGCACTTGGACCGTGTAATCCGAGCAGATCTCCAGCGGTGTGATCTCCAGCGACTCGTTCGTCACGCCTTCCACGGTGATGAAGGGACCGGAGCCGACAGGCGCGTACCGCACATCGTACGTTTCCGCGGCCATCACATCGTTCCAGAACACGTTCACGATGTTGGTGCCGACGAAACCCTGGGCCAGGCCCGCTGGTGCGGAGCAGCAGCCTTCGCTGGTCCATGTGAAGGTGTTGCTGAATTCGCTCCACTCTCCTTCGCACTGCACGCGCACCTCGAACTCGTAAGGTGTGCAGCCCTGCATGCCAGTGATCAAGTATCCGGCTTCGTTAAGGCCGGGCACCTCCGTCCAATCCGGTGCCCCAACAAGCCTGTAACGCAGGTCGTAGAGCGTACCGGAAACGACGTTCCAGCCGATCAACGATGAGGTGAGGTCCACCGCTTGCACGTTCAAGCCGTAGGGTGCGGGGCATGTTCCACACCCGTTCATGATCAGCTCCATGCTGTTGCCCGCGCTGATGCGCCCCCCGGTCACCGTCTGGCCTTCCAAATTGCCCACATGATCGACGCCTTCGAACAATTTCTGGCGGATGAAGCGCGCTCCTTCTTCGGGATCGGCGTGTACCAGGCCCATCATGGAAGCGCACGGTGCGCTGTAGAGCAGGCCGATGACCCCCGCCGTGAGCGGACTGGCGAAGGAGGTGCCGCTGGTCGTCCCGTAATCACCGCCTTGCTGGGTGGTGAAGACATCGTCACCGGGTGCGCCCACATCCACGGTGGTGAGGCCGTAACCCGAGAAGGTGCGGTCATCATCCTCGTTCGTGGCGGTCACGCTGATCATGTAATCGCTGGGGCAGGCCGTCGGCAGATCGCCTACCTCATCCACATTATCGTTCTGGTTCGTGGTGGCGCCGCAATTCAGGATCCCTGCGGTACCAAGGGTATCGTACATCGCGCACCAGATCGGCGCATCGGCTGGCTGGCCACCGTTTATCCCCCAGCTGGCATTGGTGGCTACAACGAATGCTCCTTCGGCACCATTGCTGGCGTTATACCGGCGGCGCATGACCAGGGGGTAGGTGTGCGACGCGAACACGCCGTCATCAGAAGCGCCGGAGTTGAACACCACCATCATCTTCACCCCCCAATTGGCACCAACGGCACCTTCTCCATTGTTCCCCACAGCACCGATCATACCGGCCACCTCTGTGCCGTGGTTACCGCCGTAAACCTCATCGGTCCCCGAATTCGGGTTCCAGCCACGGTAGTCGTCGACGTAGCCGTTGCCATCATCGTCCAGATCGTTGTTCGGCACCTCGGCATGGTTGAACCAGGCATTGGCGAACAGGTCCGGGTGCGGCAGGTCCGCGTTTTCGATGATGCACACCACGATGGTATCGCCTGTCGCTGTAACGCCGCCAGTGGAAATATTCCACGCCGCTTCACTGCCGATGTTCTCGTGATGCCACTGCGAGCCGTACTCAGTGTCGTTCGGCACTTCGCGCATCTTCAGCCGGTGGTTGTTCTGCGCCAGTTCAACACCCGGGTGGTTGCGCACCGCTTGAAGCATGCGGGTCTGGTCGGCCAAGGATGGATCGAAATGCAGCAGCCAGGTGCGCATCGGCGCGCTCACTTCGCGCACGACATGCAGATCGATGCCCGGACCGTGGTCACCAGCAAGATCCCGTGCGATCGCTTCGGCCGTTGCACCGGGCCGCAGCATCACCAATACATCACCGGCGATGATCTCCGGGCCTTGGGCCTTGGTGCTGAACGTCCCGAAAAAGAGGAAGGCCGACAAGGCCGAAGTACAGAAATGCCGCATACAGTGGATCGTGGAATGTGCCTCAAAGGTACGGGCTGTGGCTTCCGGGACGGGCGGTTGGGGAGTGCTCCTTGAGTGGCTGGAATTGGAATGCTGAGCGTATCGGTGCTGCACTACCACGCGTTCCATGGCACGCCGACTATTGCGGGACCGCAACTCAAGGCTGTACACACCCGCGGCAATTCCTGATACATCGATGGACCGATAATTTCCCTTGCCCGTTCTCGAAGTACCTCACGCCCCATTGTATCGTATAGTACGAGCATGTCGTCCGCCACTGTCGGCCCGGTCACCCCCGCACATACACCCGCTTCACCCGTTGTGAAATGCCGGTAAGCACTTCGTAGGGGATGGTGCCCATGTCGCGGGCCACTTCGGTAACGGGGTGCGCGGCATCGAAGACCACGGCGAGGTCGCCCACGCTGCAGGGGATACCGGTTACATCGACCATGCACATGTCCATGCAGACGTTGCCGATCAGCGGCGCTGCTTTTCCATTGATCCACACACGACCGATGCCATTGCCCAGTCGGCGGGAGAAGCCATCCGCATAGCCGATGGGCAAGGTGGCGATGACCCGATCCCCGGTGATGGCACCACGCCGGTTGTAGCCCACGGTATCGCCTGCCGTGAGGTTCTTCAATTGGGCGATCGGTGTTCGTAGTGAAGCGACGGGCAACAACTGTGCGGTCTCCGTCGCATCCGAACTGATCCCGTGGAGGCCGATACCTATGCGCACCATGTCGAAATGCGCGGAGGGCCAGCGCGCAATGCCAGCCGAGTTCGCCAAATGCCAAAGCGGCTTGTAGCCAAGCACCTCGCCGATCGCCGTGGCCATCCGTGTGAAGGCTGCGATCTGTGCATGGGTGTATTCATCTTCCTTCGGATCCTCGCTCGCCACCAAGTGTGAGAAGATGGAGGCCACCTTCAATTTCGTCCCTGCACGGAGCGTATCCAGCAGTTCCGGCAGTTCGCGTTCCACGAAACCGAGGCGGTGCATGCCCGTGTCCAACTTGATGTGGATGGGCGGCGCATCGGCCATCAACTCCACCGACTGCATCGCTTCGTGCAACGACCGCTGGTCATAGACCTCGGCTTCCAATTGGAAGCGGTGCAACGTTTCCATCGCGACCGGCTCGGGATTCATCACCATGATCGGCAATGTGATGCCCTGCTGACGCAGTTCGATGCCTTCATCTGCATAGGCCACCCCGAGGTAGTGGACCTGTTCATGCGCAAAAAGGCGCGCGAGTTCCAATGCACCGGCGCCGTAACCGAAGGCTTTCACCATGGCCATGGTCCGCACGCCAGGAGCGAGCAAGGCACGGTAGTGGTTCAAATTATGGCGCACGGCCTCCAGGTCGATCTCCAGCTCGGTCCCATGCACTTGTTGCTGCCAGCGTTCCACAACGCGTTCAAAAGCGAATGTGCGTGCACCTTTCACCAGGACCACTGCACCAGCGAAGTGCTTCGGGTCTTCGTTCGCGAGCAGAGCGGCGGCGTCCGCATGGAAACGCGAGCCTTCCGGGAAAAGCCCGCGTTGCACGCTGATGTGCGGCCCTACACCGACGACGCGAGCCACGCCGGAGCGCTCCAACATGTCCGCGACTTCGCGGTACAATTGTTCGTCCGCCCGATCGCTCTCCGCGATATCGCTCAGGACCACGACGCGGTCACGACCATGTGCGATGCGGCGCTGGTGTTCCAATGCTACGGCGAGCGATGACCGGTCATTGCTGTAGCTGTCATCGATAAGGGTGGTGCCATGTTGGCCCTGCATGGTACGCAGGCGCATGTCCACGGGTGTGAGGTGCGCGAGCCGCTCGTTGATCCAAGGCACCGATCGGCCGAGATGCAACAACACGGCGATGCAGGTGATCGCGTTCTCGATGCTGGCATTGTCGTTGAACGGGACGGTGAAGGACATCTCCTTACCGCCATGGACCAGGTCCACGCTGCACGCACCGCCGACCACCTGGGCTTCCTGCACGTTGACGAACGCCTGCACATCATCCTCTGCGATGTCGAGTCGCACGGCATGCGTTGGCGCGGGGTGCGGCATGCCCGTGTGCTTGTTGTACACCACCGCTTCGGCACGATGGAAAAGGACGCTCTTTTCCCTTGACTTCGCCTCGCGGTCACCACCGAACCCCTCATCATGCGCATCACCGATGTTGGTGAGTACGCACAGCGTGGGGCGGATGATGGCCTCCAGCTTCTCCATCTCCCCCGGTTTGCTGATGCCTGCTTCGAATATGCCCAGCGTGTGCTCCGGCCCCATCTGCCAAACGCTCAACGGCACGCCCACCTGGCTGTTCCAACTGCCCGGGCTGCGCACGATGCGCTCCTCGCCGCGAAGCATCTGATACAGCCATTCCTTCACGATCGTCTTCCCGTTGCTTCCGGTGATGCCGATCACGGGATAGTTGAAGTGGGAGCGATGCCACGCCGCGATCTGCTGGAAGGCAACGAGCGTATCGGGCACGAGAATGAAATTCGCCCGGCCGAGGAGCGCCGCCTCGGGCTCGTCCATCACCAGGAAGTTCCGTACGCCGCGCGCGAGCAGCTCCTTGATATAACGGTGACCATCGTGCCGCGGACCTTTCAGTGCGATGAAAAGCGAGGCATCCGGCACATCGACCTTGCGCGAGTCGATCAGGAGATGTTCGATCGTCGGGTCAGAGATGCTATGGCATACACCGCCGACGGCCTTGGCGACGGACGAAAGCGGATAGCGTCCGCCGCTCATTGCGGTGTGGTGTGCGGCAGCACGAGCGCCTTGGTGAAGCAGGTGCGGCACAAGGGTTCGTAGCTGTCCGTTTCGCCCAGCACAACGAGATCCTGGCTTGCCGTCTTCCGGTGGCTGAACGTTGCCAGACCGCCACAATGCAAGCAGATCGCATGCACCTTGGTCACATATTCCGCGATCGCCATCAATTGTGGCATGGGGCCGAAGGGACGTCCTTGGAAATCCATGTCCAGTCCCGCGATGATCACGCGCACACCGGTGTTGGCGAGTTGTTCGCACACCGCAGGCAATCCGCTATCGAAGAACTGAGCTTCATCGATGCCCACCACTTGGATGTCGCTGGCCAGCAACAACAAGTTGCTGCTGCTGGGCACAGGCGTGCTCCGGATGGTGGTGCCTTCGTGGCTTACGACATCCGTGGCATCGTAGCGTATATCGACACCTGGTTTGAAGATCTCCACACGTTGTTTGGCGAACTCCGCACGGCGCAAGCGGCGGATCAATTCCTCTGTTTTTCCGGAGAACATGCTCCCACAGATCACTTCGATCCAGCCTTTCCGAGGACCGTGCGGTCCGGTTTGCTCCAGGAACATCTTGGGGATACCGGCGGCCGGGTTGAGCGCACCGGTTTGCAGGGTGCCGCGAAAATAGGGATCTTCGCATGGACCCGTTCACCCGAATGGGCCGAACATGAGCAGCGACAAGCCTTTCCGAAAGATCGAAGAATTGGTGGCCGCCCTTGCGGATGCCCAGCGGGGCGCTGGATCCGGGAGCTTGACCCGGGAACAGTTGGATGCCGCCTGCGACGACGCCCGTGAATTGTACGAGCGCTTGGTGGTGTTGCGGCACAAAGCACGGGAAACAACCGCGGGGAACAGCCCGGTCCCTCCCGTGAAGGAGGCGGTGGTGAAGCCTGTTGGAAGCCGCTCGGAGGAACCCCGGTCCGAACCAACGCCTGTTACAGCCGAACAGAAACCGCTGCGACTGGATACACGTCCCGTTGAGGTCTCGCCCCGACAGACGTCATTGATCGAAGCGATCGAGAGCACGGAATTGGAATTGCCGTTGAAGGTGGAGGAGCCTCCAGCGCAGACCCCACCCGGCAAAAAGGAACGCGCACCTGGCGCGAAAACCCCGACCCTTGCTGAACGCCATGAGCACTCCGCCGTTACCGACCTGGGCAAAGCCATATCCCTGAGCCACAAGTTCTGGTTCGTAGCCGAACTTTTCAACGGGGATCGGATCACCTACGAGAAGTCGATCGAGAAGCTCAACAGCTTTGCGGATCACTCGGAGGCGCAGGCCTTCGTACAGGCTGAAGTCATCGCGAAGTTGAAGAAGCCCGCCGACCCCGAAGCCCTTTCCACATTCACCGACCTGGTACAACGCCGCTACGCATGAGGACCCTTTCTTTCCTGACCTTGGCACTGGCCCCGCTCAGCTTGGTGACAGCGCAGGGAACCGATGCCGTGAAAGCCAGCGCCCGTGCGGTGATCGGGACGCTTACATCCCCGGCTTTCCACGGAAGAGGGTACGTTGAAAATGGTGATGGCCTTGCAGCCGAATGGATCGCGCAGCAGTACACGCGCATCGGCCTGAAGCCGGTGAAGAGCGACTTCTATGAACCGTTCCAGTTCAACGTGAACAGTTTTCCGGACAGTTTGCACGTCGCCATTGACGGTGTGCGCATGGTGCCCGGCATCGACTTCATCGTGGATCCGGCTTCCGGCAAAGCATCAGGACGCTACACGTTGGTACACCTCGAACCGGACGATCTCTTCGATCCCGAACGACGCGCCATGACCATGGGCGTGCTCACGGGTCAGGCCGCGTGCCTGCATTTCCCGAAGACGACCAATGCCGACACCTTGCACAAGTACGCCGAGATCGAACGGGACCTGATGCACTACTGCCCGGTCGTTCGTCCGTCCCACGGCAAACTCACCTGGGGTGCATCGCAGGAGGCCATGCCGTTCCCCTTGATCGAGATCGCAAATGCGGCGCTCACGGACAGCTCCGTAGCGATCGATCTGCGCATCCAGAACAAGTTGATCGGCCGTCACGAGGCGCGCAATGTCCTTGGTCACGTGAAGGGGAAGGGGAAGAAGTGGATCGTGATCGGTGCGCACTATGATCACCTCGGCCACATGGGTCCTGATGCGATGTTCCCCGGGGCCAATGACAACGCGAGCGGAGTGGCGATGCTGCTTTCGCTGGCGGAGCACTTCGCGAAGAATAAGCCGAAGATGAACATCCTCTTCGTCGCTTTTGCTGGCGAGGAGGCAGGACTGGCGGGATCCGATTGGTTCATCGTTGATCGCCCGATCGATCTGGGGAAGATCCGCCTGATGCTCAACCTCGACATCATGGGCACCGGGGATGAAGGCATCACCGTTGTGAACGCCACAGCACGACAAGCGGAGTACGATGCACTGGTGAAGATCAACGACGATAAGAAGTACGTGCCACAGGTGAAGTCGCGGGGCCCGGCCTGCAACAGTGATCACTGCCCCTTCGTGAAGCGCGGCGTGCCGGCCATCTTCGTGTACACCATGGGGGGCATCACCGCATACCACGACGTCCTGGACAAAGCGGAGACCTTGCCTCTCACCGAGTTCTCCGATCTCCAAGCCCTTTTCCGCGATTTCATATCCACGCTGAAGTGAAACGGACCCGGGCCGGGGGTACCTCATCGACCCGTTCACATTCCTCCTCCTCTGCGGGATCATTGTCGATCGCGGACGAATTGTGTGATCCATGAGCGCCTCCAACGCATCGCTGGTCCTCGTGCCCACGCCCATCGGTAACCTGGACGACATCACCCTTCGCGCACAGAAGGTGCTCACCGATGTGGATGCCGTGATCGCGGAAGACACGCGGGTGAGCGGTCGCTTGTTGCAGCACTTGGGGATCGCCCGGCCGTTGATCGGTTTCCACGCGCACAACGAACACCGCATGGTGGAACAGCTCGTGCGCCGCATGGCCGATGGCGAGCGGTTCGCCTTGGTGAGCGATGCAGGCACACCGGCGATCAGTGATCCAGGCTTTCTCCTGGTGCGCGCCGCATTGGCAGCGGGTGTCACCGTGGAGTGTCTCCCCGGGCCGACCGCGTTCGTACCCGCGCTCGTGAACAGCGGCCTGCCCTGTGACCGGTTCACCTTCGAGGGCTTCCTGCCGGTGAAGAAGGGACGGCGCACTCGGCTGGAAGAACTACGCCACGAGGCACGCACCATGGTGCTGTATGAAAGCCCACATCGCGTGTTACGCACTCTCCAGGACCTTGAGGAGGTCTTCGGCGGGGAGCGCAAAGCGAGTGTTTCGCGCGAGTTGAGCAAATTGTACGAGGAAACGTTGCGCGGCACACTGGCTGAACTCGCTTCCCACTTTGCCGCCAAGGAGCCGCGCGGCGAATTCGTGATCGTGGTGGCCGGAGCACCCGAGTGATCCGGCACGTTGTTGGGGAAGTGGTCCTTCACGCATACAACCGATCGTGATCCGTATTTACTTTGTCAACATGAAAGTGTTGATAACCCATTCCGTCCGGTATCTGCTGGGACTGTTCGTGGGCGCCTTTCTGGTCAGCTCAAGCCTTCAGGCCCAGGCTTTTCTGCACGCCGAGGCCGATCCCTATCTCAAGCAGCGGACCTTCGACCCAACCTTGCCCATCGGCGAGGCTGTGGGCGAGTTCGTGGACCTGTACCCGGTCATGGGCCAATGGACGTTGTTCTTCGAGAAGGAGGGTGCCAAGCGCAAAGTGAAGTGCAAGGACATCTGGGGCTTCACTTACAAGGGGATCCTGTTCCGGATCGATGAAGAGGGCAACATTCCGGTGCGCTTGATGACCGAGCGTGAAGTGTGCTACTACGAGAACGGCTTCGCGCACTTGCGCATGCTGCGCGATACCAGCGAACTCGCCGGCTACGAATACGGTCATAGCGCTTACCTGAGCAAGGACATCAAGGGAGCCATCGTCCCGGCGATCTTTTCCAAGGACGATGACCGGACGGCGAGTGGCAAGTTCCGCTTGACCTACCCGGGGTTGGAGCCACTTTTCATGTGCATCGGGGCAACGGACGACATGACCACCATCCGCCAATGCGTGGTGGATTTCGAAGCCGGTTTGGAGGGTAACAACGAATGATCCCGTCGGCTCAGCTGAACGGGGTTCCGGCACTGGTTGGAACGACCCTTGAAAGTTGACCGTCATAGGTGCGTAGGCGGGGGGCAAACGAAGCCGACCCGATATTTGAGTGCATCTTCACCGCATGCGGTCCTGGACCCTCCTCGCGCATGGCGCTCCCGAAAAAGTACTGGCCCTGAGGGACAGGCCGACCCCGGAACCCAAGGCACATGAGGTATTGATCCGATGCGAAGGCTTCGGGTTGAACTATGCCGATGTGATGGCCGTGAAAGGACTTTACCGTGAGGCACCTCCGGTCCCGAGCGTCCTGGGCTACGAAGTGGTCGGTCGCATCGAGGCGACAGGACTTGATGTCCCGAAGGACCACATCGGAAAGCGTGTCGTTGCAATGACGCGGTTCTGTGGTTATGCGGAATATGCTGTGACGGATCATCGCGCCATCTCCGTGGTGCCCGATGAAATGCCCTTGGGTGAAGCGGCGGCGCTGGCCACGCAAGGATGTACGGCGTGGTACGCAGCGAAGGTCCTGTGTCCGTTGTTCAAGGGACAACGTGTGCTCATCCACAGCGCGGCTGGTGGTGTGGGACACTTGCTGGTCCAGCTTGCGCTGAACGCTGGCGCCACGGTTTACGGGATCGGCAGTGGCAGGGAGAAGATGGACTATCTGCGTTCGCTGGGCGTGCACCATCCGATCGACCGCTCACAGGGAGATCACGCGGAGCAGGTTCGGAAAACGCTCAATGGTGCGCGCCTCGATGTGGTCTTCAATGCGGTGGGTGGCTCCTCGTTCAAGAAGGACATGGCCTTGCTGGGCAGCGGTGGTCGCATCGTATTGTATGGCGGCGCTGAACGTGGCGGGCTTGGTGCGTTCGGCACTTTGCGTTTCGTGTGGCGCATGGGTCTGGTGGTGCCCATTTTCTTGATGATGAAGAGCCGCAGCATCCTCGGCATCAACATGCTCCGGATCGCCGAACACCATCCCGATGTGATCGCTGAATGCTTGCGTGGCATGGTACGCGCACAGGCGGATGGCCTCATCAAGCCGCGCGTTCATGCAGAGTATCCGGCGGATGGATTGCCTGCCGCGCTGCGTGCGCTGGAAGGTGGCCGCACAGTGGGCAAGGTGGTGCTGCGGTGGTGATCTCTGGCTGTTCAACCGTTGGTCCGTTCCGGCCGTGATGGAACGTGTAGGCGCATGCTGCGAAGGGTTCGGTCCGTGTTCAACGGAGAGCCTGTCCCTCTAGGGCTGCCGGTAGTTTTGGCCCATCAGCGGAACACATCGTTCCCCTGCAAAGACCACAGCACCATGGCACACACGATCCCCCATCCAACGAAGTACATACTACTGCTGATCGGGGCCACCACGATCGCCCCGCAACTGCTCGCCCAGGGCTTGGGCCAGCAGGACCTTCTACCGCCGATCGGTTCCACCTGGCACATGCGCGCCTTGCAAACGGTGCCGACGGAGGAACTGCCCGTCGAACCCATCGTATGGTCTTACTCCCAGCTGGTGGGCAACGATGTTTTCGGCGCCTCGTATGCCGTGGTATCGCCACAACAGGTTCCCGGTAGCAGCGCGTTCCCCGATGCCGATCGGGTGCTGCGCACCATGCCCGACAACGAACCATCGCGGACGCACACCTTTTACAATGTGCAAAGCGACCAGTGTGTCGAGCTCGGTTCCACCAGTTCGCTCCAAAGCACCACGTTCACACAGCCCGGGCTGGTCTATGCCTATCCGCTGGGGCAGGACCAGGTCATCAACGGGAACTTCTGCTATACCACCACCAGCTCCAGCAGCATCACGGACTACTGCGGAACAACGCGGATCTCTTTGGATGCCACAGGCACATTGGAGCTTTCCTTCGGCACCTTCCAGAATGTACAGTTGGTCACCACCCGGCGTGCGACGCTGCTGATGAATGTGGAAGGAGAGGAGGATTCCACGATCCTGGTGCTGAAGGACTGGTATGCGCAGGGCATCCCGTATCCCTTGCTGCACACATCGGCCCTCACCCTGCCCGATGGATCCACCACACGCCTGGGCCAGGTGCTGGATCCCACGTCCGTAGTCGGTATCGATGAAGTGCGCACCGCTTCGGTGCTGGCCGCATACCCCAACCCTTCGTCGGGAGTTGTTGTGCTGAACACCGATGGCCTTGCCGGGACCCTGAGCATTACCGGTGTTGATGGGCGGCTGGTGCGTACCGAACGTATCGCCGGATCGCAACCGACGACCTCTCTGGACCTCACCGATCTTCCCGATGGTGCTTACCACCTCGCCTTGCGTGGGGTGGGCACATTGCGCGCTGCTGTGGTGGTCGTCGCGCATTGACCGCATCCTTCGGTCGGAGGGCGCGTCCCCGGGAGCATCCCTGCGAAGGCGGGGGTCCGGGGACGTTGTCCTTACCTCCCTCCGTTAAGCCATCCCGCCACCCCGCAGGAGCCAACCGTCCGTCCCGTGATGGCGGCACGCTTGGGACGGATAGTTTTGTCGCGCTTCCAAAATCCCGCCGTTCGTGAATTCCACCGCATCCTACCTACATACGCTTGTTCTAAGCGCCGCGCTAAGTCCTTTTGCTGTTGCACAAACCGACCCGCTGTGGCTCCGGAACCCGGCCATCTCGCCGGACGGGAAGGCGATCGTCTTCACCTACCAAGGCGACCTGTGGCGTGTGGACGCGACCGGGGGCAATGCACAGTTGCTCACCACCAGCGAAGCCTACGATTCGGCGCCGGTGTGGTCGCACGATGGGAAGACCCTCGCATTCGCCAGCGACCGTGCGGGCAACGCCGATGTGTATGTGATGCCGAGCGCGGGAGGCAGCGCCACGCGCCTCACCTTCCACAGTTCGGGTGACATGCCCAGTGATTTCACCCCGGACGACCGGCATGTGCTCTTCGCGGCGGATCGCCTGGATGCTGCCAGCAACCAGCAATTCCCGGTCGGTGGCATGGGTGAACTGTATTCGGTGCCGGTGAAAGGTGGACGTGCTTTGCAGGTCTTCACCACGCAGGCGCAGGGTGCGCGGTACAACCCCACCGGCACCATGATCGTGTACCACGATGTGAAGGGCTACGAGGACGAGTTCCGCAAGCATCACACCTCCAGCGTCACCCGCGATATCTGGACCTACGACCTCAAGAACAAGACCTACAAGCAGATCAGCAGTTTCGTTGGCGAGGACCGCCATCCTGTTTTCAGCGCCGATGGTAATACGGTGTACTTCCTCAGCGAGGAGAAGGGCTCATTCAACATCTTCAAGATGCCTGCGGGTGGTGGTGCCGCCACGCAGATCAGCTTCCTGAAGGACCATCCCGTGCGCGGTCTCAGCATGAGCAGTAACGGAACGCTCTGCTTCAGCTACCGCGGCGAACTGTACACCATGACCGATGGTGGCCAGCCGCAGAAGGTGGTGATCCGCATCGCTGCCGATGACCGCTACCGCCCCGAGCAGACCGTGACGGTGAACAATGCGGATGAAATGGAGGTCTCCTCCAATGGCAAGGAAGTGGTCTTCGTGCATCGCGGCGAAGTGTTCGTGAGCTCCGTGGCCGAAGGCACCACGCGCCGCATCACCAACACACCGGAACAGGAACGCAGCGTGAGCTTCAGTCCCGATGGCCGCACGATCCTATACGCCAGCGAGCGCAACGGCAGCTGGGACCTTTATACCACCACGCTTACCCGCAAGGACGAGAAGTACTTCTTCAACGGCACGGTGCTGAAGGAGGAAGCCCTGCTCGCCACCCCGGCAGAGGAATTCCAGGCGGCGTATTCACCCGATGGGAAAGAGGTGGCCTACTTGGAGGAACGCACCACGTTGAAGGTGTTGAACATCGCCACCAAGGCAACCCGTACCGTGGTTACGGGCGATAACAACTACAGCTATGCCGATGGTGATCAGTATTACACCTGGTCGCCGGACAGCAAATGGTTGCTTGTCGAATTCCTGCACAAGGAACAGTGGATCACGCAATGCGGCTTGGTGAGCGCGGAAGGTGGCAAGGAGATCTTCGACCTTACGCACAGCGGTCACGGTGCCTATCGCCCCCAATGGGCCATGGGCGGCAAGGCCATGACCTTCATGAGCAGCCGCGATGGCATGAAGAACCATGCCAGCTGGGGCGGCCAGGCCGATGCCTACATGCTCTTCTTCACACAGGACGCGTACGACCAATACAAACTGAGCAAGGAGGAGGCCGCATTGAAGAAGGAGGAAGAGGAGAAGAAGGATGGTGATGAAGAGAAGGAAGAGGACAAGGACATGACCAAGGAGGAGAAGGAAAAAGCGAAGAAGAAAAAGGACGATGCCAAGGCCGAGGAGGAGAAGAACAAGAAGGTGGAACCCCTCAAGTTCGAGCTCGACGGTATCGACGATCGCCGCGTGCGCCTGACCCCGCACAGCAGCGATCTGAGCGGTGCCGTGTTGAGCAAGGACGGGGAGAAGCTGTACTATATCGCCAGCTTCGAAAAAGGCTACGACCTGTGGCAGGTGGAACTGCGCACGCGCGAGACCAAGGTGCTCTCCAAATTGGGCGACGGCTGGGCCGGTGCGCTCATGATGGACAAGGAGGGCAAGAACCTCTACTACATGACGAACGGTGGCATCGCCAAGTTCGACATCGACAAGGGCGAGGCCAAACCCATCGGCATCAACGGGGAGATGACCTTGAACGAGACCGTGGAACGCGCCTACCTGTTCGAACACGTATGGCGCCAGGTGGTGAAGAAATTCTACAAGGTGGACCTGCACGGCGTGGATTGGGCAGCGCAGAAGGTCGAATACGCGCGCTACTTGCCGTACATCAACAACAACTACGACTTCGCCGACATGCTCAGCGAGATGCTGGGTGAACTGAACGCCTCGCACACCGGAGCGGGCTATTGGAACCCCGCACCGAACGGCGATTGGACCGCGAGCCTAGGCCTCTTCTACGCCAACGACACCACCACGCAAGGCTTGCGCATCACGGAGGTCATGCACAAGAGCCCGGTGGTACACGAAGGCGGCAAGATCAAGGCCGGGCATGTGATCGAGAAGATCGATGGCGTGGCCATCACCCCCGCCATGGACCACAGCAAGTTGCTGAACCGCAAAGCGGGCAAACCCACCCTGCTCAGCATGTTCGATCCCGCCACCAACACACGGTGGGAGGAGAGCGTGAAACCCATCGGCCCGGGCCAGGAGAACTGGTTGCGCTACAACCGCTGGGTGGAGCGCTGCCGCGACATCGTGGACAGCCTCAGCGGCGGCACCATCGGCTACGTACACGTGCGTGGCATGGACGACTGGAGCTACCGCAATGTCTTCGACGATGCCCTCGGTCGTCACCACGCCAAGAAGGCCCTCGTGGTGGACACGCGTTTCAACGGCGGCGGCTGGTTGCACGATGATCTGGCCACCTTCCTCAGCGGCCACGCTTACATGCGCATCGAACCGCGCGGACAGAAGCTCGGCAGCGAACCCATCGCGAAATGGAAACAGCCCAGCGTGGTGGTGATGAGCGAGAGCAATTACAGCGATGCACACCTCTTCCCCGTCACCTACCGGGCGCTGGGTGTGGGCAAGCTCATCGGCATGCCCGTGCCCGGCACCGGCACCGCCGTGTGGTGGGAGGGTCTGCAGAACGGGATGTGGTTCGGCATCCCGCAGGTGGGCATGATCGACAACGCCGGCAACTTCGCGGAGAACACGCAGTTGGAACCGGATGTCAGACAGCCCCTCGATCCCGGCATCGTTTCACAGGGCCGTGACCAGCAACTGGAAGCAGCGGTGAAGGAGTTGCAGCAGCAGTTGAAGAAGTAAGGCGCCCACCAATATGTGAAAAGCCCCCCCCGATATGTCGAGGGGCTTTTCACATTCGTGCAGCGCGCTCGTCGCTGCTCGCGTTCTGGTCAAACTGTGCGTCCTATCTCGATGTCGCTGGGCAGGCCCTCGTGGGTGATGCCCACCGCGATCACACGGAAGAATTACGCCTTGAAAGGCTCCAAGCCGCTGATCACCACGCGCTGGCGACCGGTAAGGGCCACGCCGGACCAGGACACAGCACCCAGCGCCGGATCAACGCTGACCTGTTCCAGCCGGTACATGCGCCCACCCTCGGCCTTGCCCCAGCGCACCAGCACATTGCCTGAAACATCCGTAGCATCCGCCTTTACACGTTGTGGGACCCCCACCTCGTTGATCGGCTCCGGCAGCTTGCTGAGTGCGAACCCCGACAGGGCCAGCAGCGCAGCATCGCCATTGCACACGCTCCGCACATAGTCCGCCTGGATGCGCAACATGGTACGGACCTCCAGCACCAACTTGTCCCGCTCCTTGCGGTCCGCTACACCACCCTCGGTGGCTGCGTTTATCGCCTTGGTGAACGTATCACTCAAGGTCTTCATGGCCACTAATGTGATCGGTGGTGTGGTGAACACCGCGGCGTTGGCCGTGAGTTTCTCGATCACATTGTTCAACAGTGCCAGCAACTGTAGTACTGCCAGCTTGTACAACGAAAGTTTGATATTCTGCCTCATGGCTGGTTGTTCCGGCCCTTGCGTGCCTCCCTGGAACCATCGGGCGTTGTTAGCGACACGGGGCCTTGTACCAAAGCGGTCCACCCCGCGTTGCCGCCGGACGGGCCAATTGGTGCTGATCCAGCACATCCGGTGCGGAAATAGCGCCAATGGTGCTGGGCGTGCGCACAGTGGGCGACTATCTGAAACGCTGGGGCTTTACACCCCAGAAGCCGATCAAACGGGCCTATGAGCGCAACGACCGCGCGATCCAAGAATGGAAGAGGCAGCGGTACCCTGCCATCGCCAAGCAGGCGAGGGCCGAAGGGGCTGAGATCCACTGGCTGGATGAGACGGCGATCGTGAACACCGATGTGCGCGGTCGCAGCTCGGCCAAGCGCGGGCAGACACCGGTGGTATATGCGCCCGGCTCGCGCGCCAAGCTCTCGATGATCTCCACGGTGACTAACAAGGGCGAGGCTTGTTGGGAGATCCTCGGCGGCAACTTCGGGATCGACCAGTTGCTCTCCTTCCTGCAGGCGCTGATCAAGGAAAGCGCAAAAAGCTCTATGTGATCATGGACAACCTCCGCGCCCACCAAAGCAAGCGGGTGAAACAGTGGGTCAGTGAGCATGAGCACCGGATAGCCGTGTTCTACCTGCCCAGCTATGCCCCAGAGCTCAATCCGGACGAGCGCCTCAACGCACGCCTGAAACATGAGCTGCGCTCCAAATCTCCCGAGCGTTCCAAGCCCAAACTGCTGGCAGCATCAAACCGGATCATGACATCCATCGCTGTCGATTGCGCTGCCATCAGGTCCCTCTTCCATGACCCTGAAGTACGCTACGCCGCTTGAACACTTTGACCCGCCGACTCAATAGGGCCGTATCCGGATGTAATGCCGTAGCTCTCAGCTAAGCTACCGGTGACCGAATCACCTTTGACCAGCCGCAAGGTCTTCGCCTCGAGACCCTGCGTCTACACTACTCCGTCGGCCCACTATCCACCACTCCTTCCACTGCTGCCTGCACATCGGTAGGCAAGGGAAAGGAAGTCCAGCCGGGTTCTTTCGATGGCATCTGAAGCCTCTCTCTTCTAGACACCGTGTCCTTGGCCCACGAGCGCCAGGGTCCTCTACGAGGGACCCTGGCGAGGTTTGAGTTGTCCAAGGCGGTCAAGATATCCGCTGCGCCATCCTGCACCATGTGCATGATGATGGCCTTGGTGCACTACACGCGCAACTCCTTCAATACCCCCTGTTCGCTCCTGTCCGGCAGGCCGATGTCCAGCAAGATAAGTTCCGGGGGATGGTTCGCGGCCATCGGCACGCCACCGAGCGCGGTTGCGGCCTGTTGAACCGCAAGACCGTTGCTCTCCAACGCGATGCGCAACTGGTTCGGGATCTGCGGCTCATCGTCGACCACCAGTACCTGCGGCTTGTTCATGTACTAGGCTGGTTTCAGTATTTGATGAGCGGTGTGCGGAACATGCCATCATTCGTGACCAGTTCCACTTGGTAACGACCAGCGGCTAAACCGTCTAGCGCAATAGGCACCTGCTGCATACCGGCATCGTATGGCACTTGGTACAATATGGTGCGGACACGACGACCAACAGCATCCGTAAGATAACCGCTAAGCGAGGCCCGTCGCCCCAGTGAGAAACGCAGGTCGGCGCATTCACCCACCGGGTTCGGGAAAACGGAGATCGGCGATCCGAAGATCGGCGCATCCGGTACCGCGTTGCCTAAGTCATTGAGGAAGCGGGCCACGATGATCGGGCCGTTCGCATTTCCCGAACCGCAAAGGATCACCTTGTTGTCCGATTGCAACGCAAGCGCCTTACCGTGATCAGGACCGTCGGTAATGTCCAACGCGGTCCCACCACCATTGCCGAAAGAGTCATCGATCTCTCCGGAAGCCAGTAAGCGAAGCACGAGCATCCTTGACTGTTCTCCCGCGAACGTGGACGTGATCTCACCTCCTATGAGGATCTTGCCGTCGGGTTGAACGCAGATATCCCGGGCCACGCCAGTTGCAAATAAGAGTTGATGCAAATAGATGCCCGTTCCATTGAACGAAGGATCCAAGCTTCCATCAGGCAGCAATTTGACCACCGCCGGGTCAATTCCCGCCCTGCCCGTGATCAGAATGGATCCGTCTCCCTGTACAACCATCCCATAGGCGAAATCATCCGATAGCGCATTGAGATCATAGGTGACCGAACCATTGATCCCGAAGCTGGGGTCGGTGGTACCGTCGCTCAAGAAACGGGCAACCGCCAGATCCGGACTTGAATCCCCATAGGTGGTTCCGGCCACCAAGATCCTTCCATCCTCCTGTAACGCCATGGTGTAAGCAATATCGGCCCACCCATCGAAATCAAGTTCTACTTTACCGTCGAAGCTGAAGGAATAGTCCAAGTTCCCGCTCGTAAAGAACCTGGCCAAGGCGAAATTCTCAGCACCTCCGAGACCTGAATTCCCGCACACAAGGATATTGCCGTCGGCTTGGATAGCAAGGTCATAAGCCTCAGCAAAGTTGTCGAAACCTATACCCGTGTAACCGTCCTCGGAAAAGAACTGATCAGGTTGGCCCCCGGTGGTCAATCGATACAAGATCATCTCCCGAACATCCGTCTGCCTGCGGGAGCCCGCAATGACGATCTTTCCATCGGGTTGAAGGGCCACCGCGTTGACCCCGCCCTCGAAATTATTGGACCAAATGGGCAGGTCAACAGTTCCACCGTTGCCAAACGTCGGGTCCAACGAGCCGTCCGGTAGATACCTGACGGCAGCAAAATTGGAGTTAATAGTATTGGGGCCAACCACTACGATCCTGTCGTTCAGTTGAACCACCACATCACTGCCATAAAATATTGGGTACCCGTACCCAAAGTCCTCCGCTGTTGTCACAATGCCATCCGCGTCGAAGTTGTTGTCCAGCATACCGGCCTGTCCGTGGCTATCCACGGAGAGGACCGCGATGAGGAAGAGTGCAATTGTTCTCATTTTCCGAATATAGTGCCGAACCGGGTTACTCGTCAGGTCCAAACTGCCAATGGAACCAGATGACACAACGATCGTGTACTGCGGGCAAGGATCGATCAGCCAATACGGTATCTGCTGCTCGACGATGATGAGGGCCTTGGCCTTGGTCATGTTTCAGGTTGCTTGGGAATGCGGTCTCCGCAGGCAGATGGACGATGAAACGCTCACCGTTCGGCATGTTCACTTCCAGAGTGGTCTCGCCTTCCATCGCCTCCACAAAGCCTTGACGACGGAGAGCCAGAGGCCGCTACCACTGCGTGCGGTGTTGGGCAGGCGGTAGAACTTTTCTAAACCTCTGCGGACTCTTCGCTCCAAGACCCCGCGCCTGCGCTACTCCGTCGGCCCACTATCCACCACGCCTTCCACCGCAGCCTGCACATCGGCAGGTACAAGAGAAAGCAAGTCCAGCCCGGTGCTGGTTGCGATGGCATCAACATGCACACGGTAATCGCCCCGGGGCAGCGCGCTGGCGGCTTGGGGTGCGGTCAACCTGGCCAGGTAGCGGGGATTGGAACGTCCGACTTTATCGGATGGGCACAGGCACTTGACCGCTCTTGAGCAGTTGCACCCGCTGGAGAAAAAGGCAGTCCACCGTGTCTGTGCGGTGATCCTCCGCAGCTCAAGGCTTCACGGTTACCTTGGTTGCGTAGTCCGAGCCCTGTCCATTTTGGTCCACCACCTGTATCGTGTAGGTATAGGAAGATCCGGGTTTGACCAGCTTGTCTTTCCATTCGCTCTTATCAGACGATAACCGTTCGATCTCGGTGAAGGTCCCGTTATCCTTGGAGCGAAGAATGATGACCGTATTGTCCATGACGGCATCCGTATTCCACGTGAGTTGCACGCTATTAGCGCTGGGCTCCAACCTGGCCTTGAACCCCTGCACCCGCGCTGGACGGTCCGATGTCATCATGCGCAACCGCAGCCCTTTGCCCCGCTCGGAAAAGAGACCTGCATCATCCTTTGCCAGGATGGCGTACTCATACACGGCAGCCGTACCCTTATCCATATCCAAATAAGCGGTCTGCGGTCGAACAGTAGGCACGAACAGCAGGGTATCCCATGGATGTGATCGGTCCGGGCGTCGCAGCAAGTAATGCGCGACAACATCTGAACTACTACTGGGGGCCCATTTCAGATGGATCCCCTTGGCATCGACGCTGTACACAGTAAAGACCGGGGCCGTTGGGGGGCGAACATCCGGTCGGGCCAGTTCGAGCGGCTCACCACGGCGGGACTGGTTCTCGCTCATATCGATGGCAACCACGCGGTAATAGACATGCTCGGTCAGCGTTCGCACACTGATCGTATCTGTATATACGGTGTCCCGAACAGGTTGGCCGTTCACGCGTGATTCGATATGGTCCTTTTGGTTCCTTACGTAGATGTAGTACCCGAAAAGGTCAGGTTCCTTTCCCATTCGCCAACTCAGGTGGACGACACCGGAGGTATCCACCCGGCCGGAAAAGCCGACGGGAGTGGCTGGTGGAATACTGTCGAGCACACTTCCCAAAGCCGAAAGACTGATACCCGGGTTCCCGGCCGTGTCGACAGCGACCACCATGTAGTAGTGGTGTTGATGGGCTTCGGCCGAGCGATCCGCGAATGACCGGGCGTTCCGAGGCAGCATGGTCTTGGTCAATGCAGTGTTCGGCTCACTGACCGAGGTGCCGCGAACAACGTGGAAACCCTTCAGGTCCGATACATCGTCCGGATAGGTCCATGTGACCATGATCTCGCCAGCCTTCATTTCCGAAGTGCGTACTTCCGTGGGAGCTGGGGGTGAGGTGCGGTCACGGGCCATGGCTTTTCGGATATCACTCGGCGGTCCGGTCGTTCCGAACGGGGTATGTCCCACCAGGCGGTAGCAATAGGTCTTGTACTGCAGTGGAACGCTATCGCTGTAAGTGATGAGGTCCTTGTTCTGTGGTACGTCCGGGTTGGTGAAATGGATGTAGGGGCGCTTGTTCAGGGCGTGGAATGTTCCGCCACCATCATCACTTCGTTGGATATCATAGGCGGTGTAGACCGCTTCGTGCGCGGAACGGGGCCAGTTCAGGACAATGCACTTGTCGCGCTCGATGATCTCGGTAATGATCGGTCGTGGGATCATCATGGGCTTGGTCGTGCTCAGCATAACATAGCCGGTATCCACACGAACCACCTGCGGATCGGCCAGCGATCGCACGCGATAGAGGTAGCGATGGCCCTTCTGCACGGACCGATCCTCCCAGCCGAGCGCACTGCCCAATGCCGCAGGCCAGCTCAGGTCGGCACTGAGCAGAGCGAAGCTCATGCGCTCTTGGAAACTCCCGGCAGCCTCCAGGATATCACCGTTCTTCAGGCCGATATTCTCGGGGTGGAGTGCCTCGTGGATCATTTCGCCGGCGACCATGACGTAGTTGTCCTCCGGCGAATCTTCATGCAATGCCTTCCATCCGGGTATATCCAAAGGGAGCAGATCCCCGTCCGTGACGGCGACATAGCTGGGATCGGGAGCGATGGCCGTATCGGCATCCACCCCAAGATCGGCGCGTTCCACCCGATACCCACGGACGTTGCCACCGATCCAAGCGCCAGGTGTACCCGGTGCCCAACGAAGGCGAACACTGGAACCGTCGTAGTGCGCGCGAACGGTTAGGTCCGAGGAAGAACTTTCCGCAGTATCTTCTGGCGCTGGCCCGGAAGTGACCTGCCCTGACGCCGATAACCAGGGCAGGCTAGTACAAAGTATAACCGCCAAGGACGGAACCGGAGTAGCCATCGGGAAGATCGGTGTTGTGGAAGGTGAAGGGAAGAACGACCGAGGTGTTCACTGCGCTTGCTACGCCGCTTGGGACGCCGTACCCCAGTTTCAGGTGATAGGTGGCATCATAGTTCGTCATCATCTCGCCGGAACCGGCAGGTGCGTTATCGGCGATGGGGTGGAGATAGCCCCACGCCATGTTCTTCAAGCCACACAAATGTGCCCGTCGCGCACCGTCAAATTGGGTGAAAGCGGCTTCCAGGGTGCGGTTGTTGGGTGTGGTCCTGGTACAGAGAATGGTAGCGGCACGGACTGCTATGAGGGCCCGGTCCAATTCCGCGAGGAAATGTGCTTTGTAGAGAAAAGAGATCGATGTAACCGCAGGACCATTCAACGATGGCCCGTTGATCTGGGCCCCAGCGACCGCCGTATTCCCCAATGCCGCAGTGCTGGCGACCCCGGGAAGGTTAAGCCCTGTCCAATTCGTGGCCGAACTCGTTCCAACAGGGACAGCAGAGGTGCCTGTGGATGAAGGTCCGAGCAATTCGTCCGAGGTCAGTCGCGGACTGACCGGACCGTGGTATTGGAACATGGGTTGATACCGACTGTTCCAATTTCCCCAGCTATAGAATGTGCCGGATGGGGCGAGTTGCGCGTGTTCACCATTGGGGAAACTGTAATAGGTCTGTTGGATGTCGTTCTCCGCCAGGGAGTACAGGGCATCATCCAAGAAGCTGTAGTAGCCATCGTACCCACCCGGGCCACCGACCGGGGGCTTGTCGATGATCCGCAGGAGCGGCGGCAACTTGCGCACCCCGTCCTTGAACAAACCGTTCATGTCGAACTCATCGAAGACCTCCGGCAGGCTTCCTTTCGCTTCACCACAGAGAGCGCATTCCAGCGAGGGGATCCGTCCGGTCAGTTGGAGTCCTGCCAATTTTTGCTGAAGCGTGTTGAATTTGCTGGTGCGGAACGTGAACTGATAGAGCAGGAACTCGTTGGTCGCCATGCTTGTGGCCTGTTGCAAGCGGGCCGAGGCGCTCGTCACGTTCATGGTACTGCCATCGCGGGTGCTGAGGTGTGCGGTCAACGGAGCGTGCGCTGCTGCCGCCCTGATCCCATCCGCAGCGGTATTGCTCAATGCACCGAGCTGGCCACTGCCCTGGATCAATTCCGTCCCGGACAGTTCGCATCGCCGGATGATCTGGCAGGTGTACACCTGCTCCGGCAGCAGTGCAGGCAGGACAAGGGGAATGGTATTGCCACCGGTGTATACAACGGGTGTTTCAGAATTGTTCCCACCGCTTAATGGCACGAACCGTGCTCGATAGCTGCACTGGACCGTGGTGTTCCCGTTCGGCAGGGTTGCGGGGAAGGCACTCGCCACGGACTGGTGGACTTGGATGGAACCCTTCCGATCGGACTCGCCGGGCAGGAAGTAGCGCTGCCGGGAAATGGGATAGGTGTAGTCCACATTGCTCTCCGGTATCACATCCGGTGCAGGACCGGTGGTGAACGTGACAACGGTATCCTCCTTCCAAACGGTGCCGTTATTGGTATAATCCTTCCATACGCCGTTCACCTTCTCGCTCACCTGCACCCGGACCGTTGTGCGGTGCATCCGGTTCGGTTTCAACGGTGTGGAACGGTCCAAGTAAGCTGTCCCGTGGGTATCATCGCTGAATTTGCGGGTGCAGTTGGGTACGCTGGTGTAGCTCATGAAGCCGGAACTCTCCTGCACATCGAAGGTCTTGATATAGGGTTTGAACGTGTATAGGGTGATGTTCCCCTCACCATCGTTGGATCTGGGTACCTCGAAGATGTGGTCCATGCTTTTGCTGAAAGTTGCCGTGGGCAGGTCATAGATGCTTGCCCCTGTCCCGTTTGGCCTTACCTCCTGGATGAAGCGCATGCCAGCTAGCGGGTCGTTGTTCACCAAGACGCACTTTTCACCGGCCTCCACGCGCAAACGAGCGCATCCTTCGTAGCCCAGTACATTGTAGTTGAGGCCTGCTTCGCCACGGAAGCCGAAGGGATTCGGCAGGTTGCCACGGAGCACCATGGCCGCACCGAGTTCCACGATGGGTACCCTGATCGTGGTGAAGATCAAGGGTAGTTGTATGCCCACTTCACCTTCCAGGCCGGCATAGAATTGGCCTTGCGCATACCAGCCATTGCTGCCCGCTGCGTAGTTGGGTCCGCCGTTCAGACCGGCACAAAGCATGGTCTGTTGGGTCATGTTGATGTCGAACCCGATGGTCGCAGCGAGATGCGCATAAAGGATGACCAGGTCAAGGTCCAACTCTGCACCGATCTGCGCACCAAAGGCGAAGCCCTTTCCTTCCGCCATGGTATCGGGACTATCGCGTTCACCGCGCTGGAGGTCCGATCCCTGTGCGGTCCCATCCACACGGCCACGCTCACTTGCGTTCCCTCCTGCCCGGTTGAGTATATCAGTGATCAATGCGGGAAGCGGTGGAAGGTCGAGTGGTATATCCATCGATCCCGTCATGAGGTAGGCCCGTGCCTCCGCTTGGAACATGGCCAGGTCGATCTCGATCCCGCCACGCGGATCCACGCTGGAGTACGGATCCATTTTCGGTTCTCCCATCTTGAAGAACCATCCGTCCGGACCGGAATGCAGCTGTGCTTCGACGAGGCGATCGTCCGGGCCGCTACCGCTTATTGGCGACATCTTCAGGAAGACCTCGAATACCCCGTCCACGACCCCTTCTCCCGTGGTGTTGTCATAGACGATGCTTACCCGGCCTTTGACCGGTGCGGTTGCGGAGTCCGGTATGGCACTCAACCCATAGAGGCGTCCCGCGATCTCCAAACGACCAAGCCCACCATGATCGGTGAACTGTGCTTCCACGCTCACGTTCATGTTCAACGCATCGGGTTTGGGGTGGGTACCCATGAGAAGGCCTACACGGAAACCCAATGGGACCGAGAAGTTCGCGGTGTAATGCGCACCGCTGGCAGCAACTACCGGGGCTGGTGCAGGAGCATCCTTGCTCTGCTCCACGACAACGACCTCGCCTACACGCGGCGCCCGATCGCGGCTCATGTGGTAATAGGCCCCTCCGCCGAAACCATACATGGCGAATCCACTGAAGAGCGGGACACCTGAACCGAAGCTCACCATGCCGTCCACCCGCCAGTAGCTGAAGTGTTGTGCGCTTTCGATCAAGTGGCCATCGCCGGTGAAGGAGGGCGTGCCGTTGTGCATACTGCCGAACGTGGCTTCCACATAGCCGCCGATCCCCATCGGGAACCTGGCATCAAGGTGGCCTGCGATCTCATCTTGGGTTTCCGAGTTCGTGATGTCCAGTTCACCGTTCAGTGTGATGCCGGCCATGTGCACGTTATCCAATTTCACCTTCGCGAGTTCAATCCGATCGAAATGGAACCGTTCAATGTCCCCAACGTCCAGCGCGCCTATGAATTTCAAACCCGCTGTGGCCGCGAAATCCTCGTCGCCACCACCGAGGGCGATCCGTGGAGCGATGTACAGGGCGGGCTGGCCATTCTCAAAGGAAACGCTCACCGAATCAAGGCTCACGGGTAATCCGAGCAGGCTGTGTTGAGGGCTTGCGAGCCCGAACATCGTACACCGCTGGCACGAGTTCATGCCATTGTCGGTATCCAGCACGAGGTGTTCGAATTGCATGACATCGAACGACATGTCGGGTACCTGGGGTGGGGGGGGCGGTAGGGCATCGCGTGTGTTTATCGAGAGGGATCCGCTCAGGTCAGCGCGCAGGTAAGTGTCGTGCCCGACCACGAAATCGATGCGCGAGTTCTCCGCGAGCCGGGCCTTGGCGATCCACATGGGCACTTGAAGATCGTGCTTCACCGTCACGTTCATCGTGTAGGTCAGCCCGGTCTGTGGTTCCTCGCCTGTATGATCCGCGTGCTCTTCGTCCGGCGGTCCGTCCGGTTCGGGTATGTAGCCCACCATGGCGCTATACGACAGTTCATCGCCCGCTCCGAAATAGGGTACGCCAACCTTCCCTTTCAGACCTGATGATCGGAAGCGGTTCTGGAGTACATCCAACCAGATGCTGTCCAAAGAGAATGCCCATCCTTCGATGTGCCGCTGATCCTCCAGACGGACCAAATCCCGGAAGGAAGTGTTCAAGGTTATTCCGGTCGCGTCGATGATCACACCGTTCGCGGACCATTCTGGTGGTCCACCACCGCTGATCGGCACCGGGGCCCGGATATTAATGGCGGATGCATAGAAGCCGCGCCACATGGTGCGGCCACCAGGAGCGTCCGGCACAAGGGCAGCGTGATCGTACCCTTCCGGGAAGGTCAACATGGGTGGGTTCTCCGCATGGCTCATGTCCCACCACATGCTGTCCGCAGTGAACACCCATTCTGCGGCACCGGCCGGTTCGAAGGGATCCATGCTCACTTTGGCCATGAAATCCCAATGGCGGCACATTTTCACAGCGAAACGACCGAACGCTTGTTGGCCAGGCACGTCGGGCGATGGAATGATCGTTTCCCGCGGGAAACCAATGGCGCCGCCAAGCTGCAGGCATTTGAAACCGTGGCAATCCCAATCCATGTAGGTAAGGTTCGTCAGGTCCGTACTGGCGCCTCCGTTCAGCCGGTAGGTCATTCCACCATCGTGGATGTCCACGTTCTCGACGAGGTAGGCCCGCTGTTCCCCGGCGAAGCCCCCCGGTCCGATGCAAATGTCTCCCAGGCCGAAAGCCAGGGTGGTATTCCATTCGGTGATCTCCACACCGGCGATGATGTCCATATGCGCGCGGGACGGAGTGAATTCCATGTTGATCAAACCGATGGTGACACGCCTGCCATCGATGTCCTTGTCGATGCCCAAGGGCAGACCGATGGGCACACTACCGGTCAGCATCGAGATCAGTCGTCCGTCGAACTCGAGCAGACCGCCGATCACATCACGATCGGCCTGGCTTAGGGAGGGAATATCCGTAACACCTGTGGTGATCATGGAGACGGCCGCGTCATTGTAGTCCTTCACGGCCCGAACGGTGCATGCCCCGTAGGCCTCGTTCTCCGTATTCACCTTCAGGTCTGAGAAGGCCACCTTCACGGGCACGTTGTTGAGGAAGGGAATAGGGATCGTACCCGTGCCTTCGAAACTTGGACCGTTCCGGGTGGCCCCTTCGACCGTCATTTGGAATTGCCCGACCTGGATCTTGGCGCCGACCTGGAGGTCGGCGACCAACTCGGTATTGGTGGGTTGGGGCACATCACATGCTGCCACGCAAGCTTCCTCGTCGGTCGGTGGCGTATCCGGTGGTCCGGTGGGTGGGGTGGTTTGGGGTGTTCCGTTGCCCACGATGAAGGTGAAGACGGGACTCGTGTTGTAGTAGCCAGCACTTTCGTTCGGAGGGTCCTTGTACCACTTCAAACGCCAGTAGTAGGTCCCATCCTCCGTCACGTTCACGGTGTGACCCGCTCGTGGATATATGGCTTCAACGAAATCCGATGAGTACTCGATCGCGAATAAGATGTCGTATTGCGTGCCTCCGATGGCCCCGTCGTGCTGGGCAAAGATCGTTTCGAAGGTTTCCGAACGGCTAACCTCGAGTTTCCAGTGTTCCTCCACCCAGCCATCGAAGGCATGCAATTGCGTGCTGCCATGGGTACCGTCCAGTTGCACAATATCGCCGGGGGGGATCAGGCGATCGGGAATATTCGCGGTCCACCATTCCAATCGAACATCGCCACGGCCAACGGTGGCGCCGTTCGCTGGTAGATCCGGAACGGATGGACCCATGCCGATGTGGAAGAGTTCCTCACCGGTATCGCCATGGATCCACGTGGAGGTTGAAAGTCTCAGGTCACCGGCCGTGTGCCATCGGTACGAACCGCCTCGTTGGAAGGTGCGCCCATTAGGCATAAGCTCTTTGGCGAAGTATACGGGGAGCAATGATGCCCGGTATTCGGCGCTACCCTGTCCGCTCAACCCTTGATCAATGACCGGTCCATTGGGCCATAGGTTATAGTCATGACGCACTGCCAGGCCTTGCGTTCCATCCACTCCTTCCACCCAAGTATCGAAGTCGAAGCGTGTGTACAGGGCACCCTCCGGTTCGAACTTCGCGATGATGGGGATGAAGTTGAACGGTATCCAATCTCCGTTGTGCGGGTAGATGGGCCGCAACGCGCCGGAGCCTTCGGGACCGTCCGGGAGATAGGTGAATTCACAGACCACGCTGTAACCGTCATTATCCACGGTGATCGGCCTTGTGGGATCCTCCGCCCTGGCGCGAACACGTACGGCATAGTTCCCACCCGGTAAACCGTGCTGGGTAAGTTCTTCGGGCTGCAGGTTCAGGGTGAGGTTCGTCGTAGTCTGGCTGTACAGCCAGGGACCTGCATTATCGAGGAACGCTTCATTGGCATTGGTGTGCTCCGGGTCGAAATGCACGATATCCACCACATATTCGATCACACCATCATAGCCCAAAATGGGGAAGGACCATGCGATGACGATCTGCTCATTGGGTTGAGTGTAGGTACGCCCGCAGGTATTGGGGGTAAGTACCGGCGGCTGCACCGCGGCGGTCACGAACGAAACGCAGGAACCATTGTCGTTGGGGATGGGTTCCGACAGCGGGATACCGTCATCGCACGAAAGCAATTGGATGCAGAACTGCCACGTGCCGGCCGGTAGCATACCCGCGTCCTGAATGGACCCGAACGACACATCACCCGTGATCTCGAAGAACGCTTCATTGAAGGTGCCGTCCTGGGAGAATTGGGGAGCGAATTCATTGAGCGTGTAATAGTTGATACCGGACTCTACGTTGGAGCATGGAATACCTGCGGCATCATCGATGGTGCGGATGCTAACGGGTTCGGCACAATTTGTACATGTGAGTCTTGCGCTCACCCGCACCTCGGTGGTATTGAGCGCACTGTTGTTAATGAGAACCTGGCAGTTACCCAGAAAATCCGGTAGGTCGGCATACGTGGTAGGAACCGAGCGGAACTCTTCCGGGTTTACCGTGATCGTATATTGTGCGTTGGATGTGGTCCCGATGAGAACAGCCAGTGCCAGGAGCACAGCATGCGGACGATCGTGCGTGGTCATGGGTTACTTTGTTTTTTCGGTCTTGACTTCACGGGAGGTTGGAAGGTGAGGCTGTAGGTGACCTGCCCTCGCACTTGATAAAGCGACGGGTCCAGTGCGCTCAGTTCCTGTCGGGTGTTGTAGTTGAGCAGGAGGCCCAACGCATGGGCCTGGCCGAATTTCCTGTCAATGCCCAAGCTGACGACGGCAGAAAGGCTCTGGCTGCCTTCTTGTACACTGTTCAAATAGCACGATAACCGCGGGCTGATCCCCAAGCGGTCATTGTCCAGTCCCTTGCGTACGTTCACCGAGCCACCGTACTTCGTCCGTTCCTTGCCTGTTCCATCGAAGCGGCTGCCCATGGCGGTAAAACCAATGGACAGGTGGCGCTGTTTGAGTTGCTGGCGGTATCCGCATGTTGCCGTCCAGGAGGTGGTGCGCGAGGCATCCTGCGCACCGTATCCGTCGCTGTTGAAAGCCTGCCAGGTGATGCTCATGTCCACGGAACGAGTGTTGCCTTTGTCCGTGCTCCGCATGCGGAAATTGTTGTTCATCGAGACGCTCTGTGCCAACTGCGTCACCTGTACCTCGTCCGTTTGTGCAGCCTGATAGAGGCTGGTCATGTCCGCTTGGAAATCGGAATAGTTCAGCGTGCCGGTGTACAGTTTTCCGCTGTTATAGGAGAGGTTCCCGGATTTGATGGTACGCACCGTTCGTGCGTTCTGGATATGCTCCAGGTCATTGTGCTGGCGCCCGAGCTCTGCTTGGAAACGTAGGCGTTGCCGGATCATGCCGAAAGCGAACGTGGCGCGGATGTTCTCCACATCGCGCAGGAAATAGTAATTCCCTAGCGTGCGGAAGAGCGGTTCTATGCGGTCGTATTTCGCACCGATGATCATCCCATGCACATTGTAACTGATGCCCCCTTTGATGGCCGTGCCGCGGCGCGTCCGCGAATCCACGTTGAAGAGGAACGAATCATAATTATTGCTCACGTCCGATCCGCTGCGTTCATCGGGCACCTGGCCCACGTTGTTCAGGCTCACCGAAGCTGCGGCATGGACCTGGAGGCTTTTCACCGGGGATTGCGCGATATCCAGTCCCACCACCGCGTTCTCCTCCGGTTGCGCCGCGCCATAGCGGCCGTTGGCCAGTGCGGTGGGATCGAAGCGATCCTCTGCGCGGAACACGATCAGGTCCACGTGACTGGCTTCGGTACCCGCGCCGACCTTGGCGGCCATGGCCCATCGTTCGAAGGCAGGTTCCACGAGCGCGACCGTCGTATCCTGGTAGATCTCCTTGCGCAAGCGGCCGTACATCGCCATGAAACGGAAATGGCCCGGGGTCAATTCCACACCTCCTCCCAGAAAGCGTTGCCCGCTCATGGTGAGATCGGAAAAGTGCATACTGCGGTATCCGATGTGGGCCTTGAACCACTTATAGCGCGGGCTCAGGCCGTATTGGTTGAACGGCTGCCGGAAGTCCCGCTGCTTCTCACTGAAGGTCATCGAGAACGGTACCTGGACATCATAGATGCTGAAATTCAGCCTAGCGGATGCGCCCCAGGTCCATGGTGTTGCGCGTGGATCGTTCAGGTCGGTGCTGTAGAAGCCCGTATTGGCCGAGAGCCCCCCGCTGACCGTGACGGGATCCTTCTTACCCACCTGCTCAAGGTCCTGCGCGCGGCCCGCGCTCCACCCGCCTCCCAGCACGAATGCAACGAGCATGCCCACGGATCGACATGTAGGTCCAATGAAGCGGCCGGGCGCCATGTTCTTGACGGTGTTCGGCGAATGCGGAAAGCGGGTCCTTTCGGCCTCGCCTTTCTATCGCCTGTCACGTTCCGGTCTACCGTGCGAGGATGGAACGCAGAACAGACCGTTGACCACCGTTGTCCAGAACGATGGTATACGCTCCCTCCGCCAAATGGCCTGTGGGCAACAACGCGCTTGTCGTTCCCGTAGCGGTTGTGGCCACGGTCCTGCCCGTTGCATCGATCAGGGTGATGGTCGTTGCCCCATGCACTGCACTCCATGTTACCATGATCGAGTTCCCGTCGGCGGCGACCACCGCGTTGCATGCAAGGGCTCCATGGGGCTGCACACCGGTCGTGCCGGTGACCACGACCGTGTAATCCTCCGTCTCTCCGCTATTGCTATCTGCACAAGGCGTTGCCCCTTCGTTCTCAGTGCAACGTACTCGCATCCTCTTCTCCCCCAACGGCGTATTCATCGGTATATCTATCACCAAACCAACTGCGCTGTTTGTCTCAAGGAGGATCTCGCCTCCCATGTATTCATCCACATCGCCGAAGTCGCCATCGTCGTTCAGGTCGACCCATGCGTGGTAGTAGCTACCCACATTTTCACCGTTGAAGACGTTCAGGTCGTAGCTCTGGCCGCCCAGCACATCGGTGGACTGGGTCGTGTAGTCATTGTACACCGCACCATAGCGGGCACCGGTGTTCAAGTTACTGATCGTGCCCAGTTCCACACCGTCGATGAAGACCCCCTCACTGGTCCAGTTCACGCTGCCGGGTATGCAAGGCAGTGCGGTACCATCCACGATGATGAGCAGATCGATCACCTGGCCCTCGGCGGGGTCATAACATCCGTTCACGAATTCGAAGCCCTCCCCATAGCTCGCTATGCGGACGAAGTGCCCGCCCGGTGCGGTCCCTACGGGTACGTTCAGGGCGAAGTCCATCACTTCGTTCGCCGCCGTCCCGTTAATATAGGGTCCTGTCTCATTGGGATCATCGAAATCGAGGTCGTTGTTCAGGTCGATATACCCCACCACCAAGTTCCCTTCGTTCGAACCGTTGCCGGTCACGTCCACATTCAACACACTACCTGGCAGCACATGCACGACGGGATCGGACCCCGTGATCAGATGATTGGGTAAGGCAGCCGGGTTGGTGATCACGCTGCCGTTCACCGCCACTTGGTCCATACCCAGTCCGTTGTTGGCCCCGATGTAATTGTAGGTAAAGCAAGGAAGCAAGGGGTGATCGATCACGAGCATATAATCCCGCGTTTCACCGAACTCATAGTCATCGCATGCGCTCATTGTATTGGCGTCGGCACATTTCATGCGCAGGCGCACCCAGCCCCAAGCATCCGTAGGTACGGTAAAGGTCCAGGTATGGGGTTCGAACGCTGTCGTGCTATGGAATTCCCCGATCAATTCATCGGTCTCGTTCCATACACCGTCCTGGTCCCAATCGGCCCAGGCTTTATACAGGTCCGCTTCGTACGCCCCGCTGCTGAATTCAATATCGTACGCAACGCCAGGCGCCAGATGAACGGACCGGCGTGGTGGTGTGTACGCTGGTGAACCGGTCGTGCCCGTTCCATCCTGCAAAGACCCGATCTGTACCCCTGCTATAAAGTCGCCCTCCGAAGTCCCTTCGGTGTGCAGCGGCGTACACGGCGCCCCATCATCGATCAGGACGGCGTAATCCTCCGTTTCTCCCAGGTCGTATACGCCGCAGGGGTCCGGCGTAGGGGTGAAGATGTCAATGCACCTCACGCGCAGTCCGGTGTAACCGATCTGCGCACCGGTCGGCACCGTGAACGAAATCGTAACCTCCTCGAACTGGCCTCCCGATTGTTGATCGCCGAGGAACTCCGCCGTATCGAACTCCCCGTTCCCATTGAAATCAATCCATGCGTAATACATGCTTGCGATCGGACCACTGGTCACCACCAGGTCGTATTCGACGGATGGCGCCAACCGCGTAACGGTGTTGCTACCCGCGAAGAAATAATCCGAATACGAAGGTCCAGGACTGCCACCAGTCTCCAATTGTTGGATGGTGCCGAGACGTACACCGTCTATGTAGTCACCCTCCTGCGTACCGAACAGGTAGGTGGGTACACAGTAATAGTTACCGCTCGCTGGTCCACCCCGTTCCGTAATGTTTGTTCGTACGTGGCGTTCCTGCGCTGTTCCCGGCAAAGCCTGGCATCCCAAGCAAGCTACAAGGAAGAACGTGCGCCATGGTGTTGAGGTGCAAACGTTCATGTGTGGTGATTTTATATCAAATCTAGAAAAACTCGGCAAATGGCAATGGGCTACCGGGTTTATCCACGCGCAGTGATCGGGCCTAAGGTGCTGCCTGTCTCGTGGCCATGGTCCAGCCGGAATTGCCTCCATGCCAAGCTCCAGCAACTGGAAGCAGCCGTGAAGGAATTGCAGCAGCAGCTGAAGAAGTAGTTCCTATCTCTTTAATAAGGAAGGGTCCATGGACATCCTTGGACCCTTCCTTATTCTTGAAGAGCTCGCTGTTGTTCAATGAACAAGCCATTATGGCTTGCGCACCGACCCAAGGATGCCCCTTCCTCAGAACTTCGAGAACGCCTGCCGCACCGATCCTTTCGCGGTGGCCACTTCCAACACGTAGAAACCACAGTTCAGCACCGCGACATCCAGCGTGTTGGCGGCGAGCTGGCCTTGCAGCACAAGCTTGCCGGTGGTATCGAACACGCGCACGGCGCTGTTGGGTGCATGTGCGCCGGACACCGTCAACCGATCCGTAGCAGGCACGGGGAAGATCGTGAGCGCCGGAGCGGCATGCTCGGCCACCCCATTGAACTGGCCCTCCACCACCACGAGGGTGCTGTTGATGTCCACGTCAGCGATCACGTCCACGGTGCCGCTGGGCCAGCGCACCTCCACCTGCAGCACGGCGGGATCGGTACCCAGGCCGAAGTGTGCGTTGAGGCTGCTCATGTACCGGAAGCCGTCGCCGCTGCGCACCTCGCGGATATGCGGCCCCGACGCGCTCATGACCGTGATGCGGGCGCCGATGCCGTTGGTATTGCTCCAGGTTCCTTCAAGGGCCACCTTCAGCCAGTTGTTGCCGGTGCTGTTGTTGAAATGGATGGTGCTTGCGTTGAGGACGTCGAGGTAGCCATCGTCGTCAAGGTCGCCGATGGGGCCATTGTACGGGATGGTCTCATCAACCAGGAAGGTCAGGTCGCCCTGGTTCATCAGCATGCCGCCACCGCCGAAGATGTCCAGGTAGCCGTTGTTGTCGAAATCGTGCGTGGTCCATTCGTTGGATTCGCCGGTGAACAGATCGATGCCCGAGCCGGCGGTGATGTCGGTGAACGTGCCGTCTCCATTGTTGCGCATCAGCTTGTGGTACCCGCTTGCGCTGGAGCCCACGAGCACATCCATGTCCTCGTCGTTGTCGTAATCGCCCCATGCGCTGGACCAGCTCTGGTGACCATCCGCGAAACCGAGCTCCGCGGCCACATCGGTAAAGGTGCCGTCGCCGTTGTTGCGCATGAGGATGTCCACCGGATCACAACCGCACTTGGCGACGAACATGTCCATGTCGCCGTCGTTGTCATAGTCCGTCCAGATGGATCCGTAGTTGCCGCAGGTGGTGCCCAGCATGCCCTGGCCGAAGGTGAGGTTGCCACTGCCGTCGTTGAGGAAGGAGACGTTGGCATCCACGTCGTGGCAGGAGAACGCATCGAGGTGGCCATCGTTGTTGATGTCCACCATGTTGGTGCGCTGACAGAAGATGTACTCCTCGAAATTCACTTTCACGAAGCCCGTACCGTCATCGGTCGCCATCATGAAGGTGGCGCCCTGCCCACCGCCATAGAGCAGGTCGTTATGGTGGTTGCCATCGATGTCGCCGGCAGCGATGCTCCACGAGGCCACGTTCTCCGCTTCCTCCGTAACGATGTTCACCGATTGGAACGTACCGCCGCTGAGCTGGTGGAAGATGTTGACGTTCGTGGCCGATGTGCCCACGATATCATCGCGGTGATCGCCGTTCATGTCCAAACAGGCCAAAACGTTCCCATCCACGGGAACATCGAGCGCCGTGAAGCTTATCAGGTCGGGTGGTGGTGGTGGCGCATCGTACTCGGAGACCGTGAACTGGAAACCGGCATCGGTCCAGTAGTCGTCGAACGCGACATGGTAGATGGTACCCGCGTACACATAGAAGGTGGCGATGCTGGCATAGTTGTAGATCGCGCCCGAGTCATCGTCACCGTCGTAGCAGGTGAGCGCTCCGCAACCACCGGTGTACACTTGGATGCGTGTATCGGTGCTGGCGCCGGGATAGTCCGTGGAAATGCGGATGGTGGTGTCCACGGTGGCGGTGAACACGTACCACTCGGCGTGGGTGGCATCGCCCCCGCTCCCGGTGCAATTGGCGGGCGTGGCCTGTGTGCCGTCCACGGCCAGCACCGTGTAGGTGCCGCCGGGTGCTATGGGCAGGGCGGTGGAGCAGGTGTTCTGGGCGAAGCTGCACAAGCCGGTGAAGGCGGACAGGAACAGGAGTACCGATCTTTCCATGGTGGGTGTGGATGGGTATTCAATGAAGGAAGGAAGCTGCCGCCATCATTCGCACGGCGGCGACAGTGAATTGATCCATTCAGTGATCAATTCGAGGCCTTCGTCATGCACGATCGTGCGTCCGAGCAGGGGCATGCGCACGGCTTCATCCGTCGCGCTCAAGCGGTAGTGCAATAGGGATCGGCCGATGGTGCCACGTGCCACGATGAAGGTGTGCTGGGGCAGCAGGGGATCGTCCGGCGGCACGCATATCCCGAGGTTCGCAGGGTCCGTGGTCTCGTGGAAAGCGAAGCGCATGGGCCGGTAATCGCAATGGCTGTTCTCCCGGTGGCAATGCGCGCAGTTCATGTCCACATAGGCACGCACACGGGTGTTGAGGTCCACGGTGGGGTCGTCCCAACGCACGGTGGTCACGATGTTCTTCGGAAAGTTGCGTTGCAGGTAGCCCATCTCCGCCCACTTCTGCAATTGGTTCTTCGCAGCCGGGGCATAGGTGCGCTCATCGCCATAGTTGAACGGGCCGTTCAGGTTCTGCGGTTTGGGGCCGATGGGGACGGACAGGCCCATGTCCTTGTGGCAAGTCTGGCACTCCGCCAGAGCTGGTATGCGGTAATTGATGGTGCGCTGCGCGCCATTGTCATCGGTCCACGTGATCGGGGTGTAGCTGCCGGTCATGTCGAAGGTGGCTTCGGTCTGCTCTGCGTTCCACACGTAGTTGGCGAACTCCCACCCGCCATTGCGCTTGAAGAGCAGGCGGGTCTCGATGATCCGTTGCTCGTCGGCCGGCAGCACATGATCGTAGTAGAAGGTCTTGATCAACACGGTGCCATCGGGGAAGTTGAGCACGTTGTGGTCGCCGCTGTAGGTCGCGCTCACCCCGGCAGGCATCCAGACGAAGCGCTTCTTGTGGGCGTAGTCCGTGAACAGCGGCGTGATGGGCGCGAAGGGGAGCACACCGGGCACGGGTCGGTGGTCGGCCATGCGGCCTTTGAAGAAGCCGTACTCGGACAAGTTCGCGAACGGGAAGTCCTGCACATCCAGCACCAGCCGGTCGGCATCGTTCAGGTCCGCAGGAGCAACTTCATCCAACACCTCCTTGGAACAGGAGGCGAGAATGGCGACAACGAAGAGGAGGAGCGCAACGACTTTTTTCAACGGAGCTGGGATCGATGAACGCGAATATCGGCAACACCATGGGAGTGTAGAACACGTGAGCGGTCCATCCGTTCGGTGGTGGTTGGAAGGCTGGTGCGATGGAACCGTCACCGCACGCTCCACCGGCCGGGCCGAGCCGTACCTTTGGGGCCATGCCGAAGACGTCTACGAACGTGCTGCACCCCATCCCGTTCTCCGCATGGGGCTTGGGTTTCGAGCGGCCCTTGCTCATTGCCGGACCATGCAGTGCCGAGACCGAGGAACAGGTGCTGGCCACGGCGAAGGGGATCGCTGCAACCGGAAAGGCGAGGGTGCTGCGGGCAGGACTGTGGAAGCCGCGCACACGCCCGGGCCACTTCGAGGGCGCGGGCAATGAAGCCTTGGCTTGGCTGCGGCGGGCGAAGGCGGAGACGGGCCTGCTCACCATGACCGAGGTGGCCACCACCGATCACGTGGAAGCCTGCCTGAAGGCCGGTATCGACATGCTGTGGATCGGAGCACGCACCACACCGAACCCCTTCAGCGTGCAGGAGTTGGCCGATGCCTTGCGCGGTGTGGACATCCCCGTCTTCGTGAAGAACCCGATCAATCCGGACCTTCAGTTGTGGATCGGTGCGTTGGAGCGGATGGATCGGGCGGGCATCAAGCGATTGGCCGCCATTCACCGCGGTTTCACCTGGTTCGAGCGCACACCGTACCGCAACAGTCCCATGTGGGAATTCCCCATCCGGCTGAAGGCGGCCTTCCCGGACCTGGAGATCATCTGCGATCCGAGCCACATCGCCGGGAACCGCGAAAAGTTGGGCACCATTGCCCAACAAGCTTTGGATCTGGGCCTCAGTGGGTTGATGTTGGAGGTGCATCAGGATCCCGACAATGCCCGCAGTGATGCCGAACAGCAGATAGCGCCCCGCGAGTACGGTGCATTGATCGACAGTCTTCTTTTCCGATCCGCCACGCCCACGGCACCCATGCAGGACCGTTTGGAGGAACTGCGGGATCTGATCGACCAACTGGACGAAGAGATCGCCCAAAAGTTGGGGACACGGATGGACATCGCCGAACGCATCGGTGATCATAAACGGGCCCACCAAGTGGCCATTCTCCAGCCCGAGCGCTGGGACCGGATCATGCGCCGTCAGCTGAAACTGGCCGGACACCTGGGCCTGAGCCAGGCCTTTGTCAAGGAATTCATGGATGCGGTCCACCGCGAAAGCATCCGGCGTCAGACCGACGAACAGTCAAGTCCGGTGGGTGTTGTTCCGGCAGGATCTCCACTTTCCCCGGGGAATGGTGTGGACGGGTGAACCCGTATCCACCTACCTTCGGCCGCCTTCGTAGAAACGCACCCCGAACATTTTCCGTTCAACACACATGCTCAAACACTTTACGCTCGGTCTCTCCGCCCTCGTGTGTACCTCCTCGCTGATGGCGCAGTTAAGCTTCACCAACGCCTCGAACCTGATGAGCAACGTCACCCTGAGCGGTGGTTGCATGGGTGTGGTGGACATGAACGGAGATGGTCTTGATGACATCGCCAAGCTGCACAACGCGCGGGAGTTCCAGGTGGACTACCAGAACGCGGACGGCACCTTCACGCTCGTGAACTACGGTCAGGTTTCTTCCAGTGGCCAATGGGGCTGGGCGATCGCCGACCTGGACAACAACGGGCACAAGGACATGGTGAGCGGTGGCAGCTACGATGGCACCCACTACGTGCGGATCACCTCCCCGGGCGTGAAGACCCTGGAGGACCTGAACGGACCCGACATCTTCACCCAGGCAATGAGCATCGGTGATATGGACAACAACGGCCGCTTGGACGTCTTCGCCTGCCACGATGATGGCCCACCGAACCTCTGGTTCACCAACACCTCCGGTGTGCCGTTGAACAACAACGCCTACATCGACTGGACTACGAACCCATCGAGCGACATGAGCGGCAACTACGGTAGCTGCTTCAGCGATTTCGACAGCGATGGTGATATCGATCTGTACATCGCGAAGTGCCGCCAGGGGGTGAACGACCCGAATGACAATCGCCGGTGGGACCGCTTGTTCGTGAACGACGGTAACAACAACTACACGGATCAGGCGCTGGAGTACGGCGTTCAGAACCGCAACCAGACGTGGACAACGGATCTTGGCGATATCGACAACGACGGCGACCTGGACATGGTCGCCACGAACCACGACGCGACCATCCAACTCTTCGAGAACGACGGCACCGGCCACTTCACAGACATCACGGACGGTTGTGGCATGGAGCAGAACGGTTTCATGTTGCAGAGCAAGTTCGTCGACTTCGACAACGATGGCTTCCTGGACGTGTTGATCGCCGGTGGCGACGAGTACTTCTTCACCGGTAATGGTGATGGCACCTTCGACCAGGTCACCGGGATGTTCCCATCCGGCAAGGACATGCACAGCTTCGCCACAGGCGACCTGAACAACGACGGCTTCCAGGACGTGTTCGCCAACTACGGCAGCAACTACATTACGGTCGATGCGAACAACCCCGACCGGTTGTGGATGAACGACGGGAACGACAACCATTGGTTCACCGTACGGTTGAAAGGCACCATCAGCAACCGCGACGCCGTGGGCGCCCAGGTGCGCATCACCGGTCCGTGGGGTACACAGGTGCGTGAGGTGAAGGCCGGCGAGAGCTATGGCATGGTCACCACCTTCGCCTGCAGTTTCGGCCTGGGCCAGTACACCACCATTCCCACGCTCACGATCCGTTGGCCGAGCGGTCTGGTGGAGACCTTCAACGACCTGGAGGCGGACCGGACGATCAACGTGATCGAGGCTACCTGCATCAGTCCGGAGGCGACCATCAGCACAACGCAGGCACCCATCATCTGCGGTAACGGCGATGTACTCGAACTCACGGCGAACGACGGTTACAATTACCTGTGGAGCACGGGAGAGACCACGCGCAGCATCGATGTCGACCTTGCGGGCAACTACTCCGTGACGATCGACGATGGCGATGGCTGCAGTGCCAGCACAAGCATCTTCGTGCAACAAAGCCCGGATGAAACGCCGACGATATCCCTGGATGGCGAACGTACGCTGTGTGAAGGGGGATCGGTCGTGCTCACATCCTCCCCGGCATCCAGCTACACATGGAGCAACGGGATCACGGGTCAGCAGAGCATCACGGTCAACACGGCCGATGCATACACGGTGATGATCGAAGGCCTTTGCGGTGAGTTCACCAGCGAGGCTGTCGACATTGACGTGCTGGATGCCCCGGATGCACCCGTCGCCGACGACGTATCCACACCGATCAATACCAGCACCACCTTGGAAGCCACGGGCGAGAACATCCAATGGTTCGACCAGGCTGTAGGGGGCGCAGTGGTGGGTACGGGCAACACGTTCAACACCCCGGTGCTCACTGCCGATGTCAGCTATTGGGCCTCAGCCACCACCATCCATGCCGGTGAGCAGGCGTTCGGTGGCCGCACCAACAATTCGGTGAACGGTCTGTACCACACCAACACGGACAACTACCAGCTCTTCACAGCGTTCGAGGACATGATCATCCGGAGCGTGAAGGTCTATGCCAACGGCACGGCGAACCGTACGATCGCGGTGATCGATCAAGGCAATGGCAGCACCATCGCAACCGGGACCTTCAACATTCCCAACGGTGAAAGCCGTGTGCAACTGAACTTCAACGTACCGGCCGGCGGCCCCTATGGTCTGCGCCTTGTTGGCGGCAACCCACAACTCTGGCGCGATGGTGCGGGCAGTAACCCGGCCTATCCTTTCGCCTTGGGCACCTTGGGCAGCATGACCAGCAGCACGGCCTCAGGCTCTAACGCATTGGCGTACTACTACTTCTTCTACGACATCGAAGTGAAGGCGCCGGACTTCACCTGCACCGGTCCCCGCACCGAGGTGGAGGTGAACGTCGGTAGTACGGATACGGGCATCGGTGAGCATGGCGCCGGGGATGGCGTAACGATCTGGCCGAACCCCACCCAGGGCAATGTCACCGTCGCCCTCGGCACCGTGCAAGGGCGCGTCAGCATCGATGTGCTTGATGTGACCGGTCGTCTGGTGATGGCCGTCAATGCCGACGCTGCCAGCCAGCTCAACGGTTTGGTGACCATGGACCTCGGCACACTGGCTCCGGGCGAGTACGCACTGAACGTGCGTCATGCCAAAGGGACCAGCATCCACCGCGTGGTGGTGCAGTGATCCAATAGTACAAGTACAAAGCCCTTGCTCCGCATCGGAGCAGGGGCTTTGTTGTTGTATCCACTTCGTGCCAGGGCGCGTAGAAGGGTGCGGTCCGATCGAACGGACCGCACAAGCCGGAACGAATGCGCCATACGAACCTGTTGCTGCTTTTGATGACCATTGCCACGCTCTCCGCTTGTGTAAAAGCAGGCAAGGAGGTGGCCGAGGAACTCGGTATCGTCCCGAGTTCGTGCGGTACCGACGGGGCACGTATTGAGGCCCAAGTGGACGATGCCTCGTTCTGCGCCGATGGCCAGATCGTTGCACTTTCCGATGGCCACACCGCCACGATCACAGGTCTGGGGCTGTTGGGCAGTTCGCTCAGTTTGGAACTGGACACCTTGGAGGCCGGGACCTACCCGATCAACGAGGCCAGGAACGCGATCATGTACATGTCCCTCGGAACGCCATACACGAGTATGGCCGACCAGCCCGGGACGCTCACGATCAGCGGCCACGATGTGGAGGGCCACCGACTGAAAGCCCATTTCGAGGCTACGTTGCGCAACGAGATGAGCGGTGGCACCAAGGCGATCAGCGGGTCGGTGGATGTGACCTATACCATCGGGGAGTAATTCCCGGCACGGAATTGGGCGTTGCCCGGGTAACCGGCATCTTTGGCCCATGGAACGAACGCTCGCCTGTATCCTCCTTCTATCGATCGTATTGCTACCGTCCTGTAAGAAGGACGAAGATGACCCGCCGGCGCAGACCCCTGTTCCCACCTGTGGGATCGCCGGTGCCCGACTCCAGGCCAGTTTCCTGAGCGAGAGCTTCTGTCCGGACCTCAGCCTCTTCGCGGACCGTGCCGTGGTGCTCACGATCAATGGCGTGTCCGCTTCCGGAAGTACGTTGACGCTCGAGTTGGATTCCCTGGATCCGGGGAGCTACGACATGACCGAGGACGCCAACCACGTGCTTTTCACCAACCTCACTGGTGCTTATGAGTCCTCGGACACCAGCCCCGCTACGCTGGTGATCGCCTCGCACGACGAAGGGTCGAACAGGATCCAAGGCAGCTTCAGCGGTCCGCTGACCAACCCGTTGGGAGGAACACCGCCGACCATTTCCGGGAGCTTCGATATGATCTATCTGGAGTAGGCCCTGCGCGCGCTGTACCTTGGGCACATGCCGGTCGGCGCGCACCATTCATCTGTTCCGGGTCTTTCCCGCATTGCGGTGATCGGCATCGGTGGTACGGGCTGCGCCCTGCTGCCCCTGTTGGCTTCACTTCCGGTCGAGGCGATGTCCTTGATCGATGGCGATACGGTGGAGGAACGGAACCTGTCCAGGCAACTGCTCTTCACCAAGGCGGACGTCGGACGTCCGAAGGTGACCGCTGCCGCAGCGCGATCGCGCACGAATTCCCCGGCCATGGAGTGGCGTGAGGAATTCTGTTTCATCGATGCTGGCAATTGCGCCGGCCTGCTTCGTGGACACGTGGTCGTGGCCGACTGTACGGATGATCTTATCGTGCGTTCGTTGATCGATCGCACATGCCATGCACTGGGCATCCCCTTGGTGAGCGGCGCTGTGCATGGCCGGCAGATCCAGGTGGTCACGCGCCAAGGCAGGCATCATGTGCGATCCGACGCTGCACGCAAGGTCCCGTTCTTCCCACAGCGCCCGGCCGAGGAACAGGAAGGATGTGACATGCGGTCCGTGCCCGCTTCGGTGACTACGATCGCAGCGGCGTTGATGGCGATGCGCATCGCGGACCTGGTGGGCGGTGGTCACGGCCATGCCGGCATGATGGACCTGGTCGATACCGAACACGGCCGCTGGATGCGGATCATGGGACCCGATGCCGGTGAGTTCATGGATACACCGGTTCAACCCATGCGCCACGTATGATGGAAGTTTGGCTTCCCGCGCTGTTGGCATTGATCGCTTTCCTCTACGCGAGCGTGGGGCACGGCGGCGCCAGCGGCTACCTCGCCGCCATGACGTTGCTGGGGTTCACCAACGATGTCTTGCGGCCGACGGCCTTGGTGTTGAACCTGTTCGTAAGCGCTGTGGCCTTCAGCCAATTCGCCCGTGCGGGACATTTCCAGTGGCGCTTGTTCTGGCCGTTCGCCGTGGCCTCGGTGCCGTTCGCCTGGCTCGGTGGAAGGATCGAACTGGAACCCGACCTGTACAACCGGATCCTGGCGATCTGCCTCCTCGCAGCGGTCGCGCGCTTGTTCGGGCTCTTCGGATCCGGCAAGGAGGGAACACGCACTCCTCCAGTGGTTCTTGCCATGGCCATCGGCGCGGCGCTCGGCATGCTCTCGGGCATGATCGGCATTGGTGGTGGTGTGCTCCTGAGCCCGTTGCTGTTGATCTGCGGCTGGTCAACGGTGAAGGAGAGTGCAGGGGTGAGCGCTGCTTTCATCTTCGTCAATAGCCTGGCCGGCATCGTCGCTTTGAGCGACACGGCGCTTCCGATCACCATGGACCATGTGCCCTGGATCGTTGCTGCGTTCGCTGGCGGCATGCTGGGATCGTACATCGGGGCGAAGCACTACAGTGCAAAGCGGTTGAAACAGGTCCTCGGTGCCGTATTGTTGTTCGCGTCGGTCAAATTGTTGATCGCATGATCGGCGTTGAGGAGGCCAAGCGGGCAATGATGGAGCAGGTGGAACTGCTTCCGGAGGACATCTATCCGCTCGTCGAAGCCACACACCACTATCTGTCCCGTTGTCCGCTCGCGTCCCGGGTCGATCACCCCCCGTTCAATTGTAGTGCGGTCGATGGTTATGCCTTCCGGAGCGACGACCGTACAGTACGTCGCATAGCGTTCGAGATCGCCGCTGGTGAGCCGCATCGCCGCGAACTGGGTGATGGCGAATGCGCGCGCATTTTCACAGGAGCGCATTTACCGTTGAACGCCGATACGGTGGTCATGCAGGAGCATGTGGTACGTAACGGGGAAAGCATAATTCTGCGTGAGGACGGACCGAAGAAGGGAGCCAATGTGCGCCTCCGGGGAGAGCAACTGCGGATGGGCGATATCGTGCTCCATCGGGGTTCACGCTTCACCCCTCCGGTTATCGGCCTACTGGCAAGTGCCGGCTATCACAACGTGGCCGCTTCGCGGTTGCCCATTGCGGAACTGGTCATCTCCGGAAGTGAGTTCGCGGGGGGAACAACGCTCGATCCGGGGCGCATCTTCAGCAGCAACGACCACATGCTTGTGTCCGCGTTGCGTGCCGAGCACGTTGTTGCCGGTGCCACCCGTGTCGCCGATGATCATGCCGCCTTGTCCAGCGCGATCTCCGCTGCTATCGGGAGAAGTGACCTGCTCATTACCACCGGGGGTGTTTCCGTCGGCGACCATGACCTCGTTCGTCCGGTACTGGAGACCATGGGCGCCGTCATCCATTTCCACAACGTGGCGCAGAAACCGGGCAAACCCATGCTGTTCGCCACGCTCAACGGTAGACCCGTGTTCGGCCTTCCGGGGAATCCACGCGCCGTGATGGTGCTTTTCTGGGAGTATGTG
>DEQO01000165.1 GCA_002360495.1 Flavobacteriales bacterium UBA3364 | reverse complement strand
GGGTTGAAGTCGAAGTAGATGTTGGCGGTGTTCTCGATCACGGTCCCGGGCATCAGTGGTTCATGGGGCTTGATGCGGAAGCTGACGAAACCGTGACTAGCCGGCTCGTTCGCGCCGCTATCGGGCAGGTTGATATTGTCGAAGTACCAGTGCATCACCGGCCCCTCGGTGATCTGAACGCGTGTCAGCTGGTGCGACCAGCCCTGTAGCTGCATCGTGGAGGGGTCGAGAACTGCAGGCAGCATATCGCTCACTTCAACGTTGATGGCGGACGCCGTTCCCGTGTTCTGGAAGCGGATCCGGTAGTCGATCCACTCATCCTCATCGATGAAGTAGAGCTCATCGCTCTGGCGTGTGCTGGTGAACGCGGTCTTGTCGTTGGGGTCGTAGCTCCCGGTTATTGTGATCGTCTCCGAACAAGAGTTATTGGACGCATCAGTCTCTGGTGGGTTCTGTTGCGCGGATCCTGTGGATGATATCTGGGTGCCGATAAGGCCCACGTCCGCAGGCACTTGGAATTGTAGATGGATGGTGCGTGTTCCGAACCCTGGCAGGAAATACATGGCTGCCCATTGCACCTGGCCCGGCGAAACCGTGTAGAACGGATACGAACTGGAGATGAAGGTGAGCAGCGGATCGTGCGTGAAGAGCAGGTTGGGACTTCCGGCGAAATACGGCGAGTTGTTCGTAATGGTGAGCCATACGTGATGCACGAAACCGGGCCTTGCGTCGGAATGCACGCAGGAGAGCGAGAGGTCCGGCGCAACCGAGCTGCTGTCGGCCAGGTCCTGGATCACCACGGGGGCGAGCGCGGTGATGTCGAATGGTACGGGCTCGATGGCTGGACAAAGCGGGAAGAGGTCCGCATCCTGGTTCTCAATGGTGTACGAGCCTTCGTTCAGGTTGATGACATACTCGCCATCCGCATCGGTGATGCCATAGACCGGTCCTGGCTCAACGACCAGCACGCGGTAGGGCATGGCCGTTTCCTGGTCAGGTTGGCCGAAGAAGCAGTCGCTATTCTGGTCAATGAACAAGCGACCCATGACGCGTCCGCAATCGGTGCCGAGGTCCGGGATGGTAAAGGGCGTTTCTCCGTAGCACCACTCGCCTGGTATCTCGTTGCTTATGCAACGGATGGTGTAATCGCCGGGGGCGAGGTCATCCACGACCACCGTGCCCGATGGTGGCGCAGGATCCTCGTACACCACGTTCATCTGCGCATCGTACACGCGCAAAACGGTGAGCATCACGAAATCCAGTTGGAAGGCCACATACCCGGCAACACCCTGGCAGCTCGGCATGATCTGCTCGATCACCACTTGCGAGTAGTACGAATTGGCGACCCCTAGCTGCACCTCGCCGCTGCATCCGTTGTTATCGGTAACGGTGAGCATGTTGCCCTCGGCGAACCAGCACACGCCGCTGTAGTAGATGTTGTTCGCATCTTCACCACCGGGCTGCACACTATAGGTATAGGGCGCCACTCCCCCGAATTGCGTCTTGTCGTATTCAACCGTTCCTGTGCAAGTGCCAGGGCAGGTGGGCGTTGAGTAGCCATAGTACACGGTGAGGTTCGGGCTTGCCGTCACGGTGGCGGTGCAGGTGGCTTGCGCACCGAGGTCGTCTGTAACCGTGACCGTGTAGTCGCCCGGCTGGAGACCGGTCAGTTGTGCGCCCACTCCGCCATTGTCCCAGGCGTACGTGTATGGGGGCGTTCCGCCTGAGGTGCTCGCTCCTACCTGCCCGTTGCCGTAGCCGCAGATCTCCGGGTACGACCAGCATTGCACTGTAATTGCGCTCGCGGCACTGGCGATGGCGCAGGTCAGAAGGCTAAGGACCGACCTCATGCTCATCGTTGTTTGATGAAGCGTGTGTGCAAGGGCCGCCCGTTCCATGTGTTGCATGAGACCACATAAGAGCCCACAGGCAGCGTGCTCACATCAACAGCTATGCTCTCCCCTTTCATTGTTGGCGTTAGCACCGTCCTTCCATCCATCGCCATAACGCGCACACTGTGGATGACGCCTCCCGGCAAACTGATCCGCAATTGATCGCTCGCTGGGTTCGGCACGATCAGGATCCCGTCGCCCGCTGCTTCGCTCACGTGTGTGCTGAACTCCGCCACCAGCACGCTCGGCTCGGTGATAACCGGCGGGTTGAAATCGAAGTAGATGTTGGCGATGTTCTCGATCACGGTTCCGGCCGAAATGGGCAGGTGCGGGCGGATGCGGAAGCTGATGAGACCGTGGCTCAAGGGTTCATTCACATTGCTGTCCGGCAGCAGGATGTTGGGGAACAGGAACCGCAGCACGCCGCCACCATGCACGCTCCATTGATGGGTATGCGAAGCGGTCACGAGGGAGATGGCCGAGGGATCAAGTGTCGTCGGGAGCGTGTCCGTGACAACGATGTTGAAGGCCGTATCGGTGCCGGTGTTCTGGAAACGGATCACATAGTCGATCCAATCGTCTTCGTTGATGAAATAGAGCGCATCGCTCAAGCCGCTACTCGTGCTCGCCACTTTGTCGTTCGGGTCGTAGCTGCCGGTCACCGTGACGGTATGGGCGTCCGCATTGTTCGAGAGGTCTCCATCGGAGTTCACGCTCGCCACGGATGCGCTGGCTTGCAGAACTGTACCTATCAAACCCACGTCCGGCGGCACCTGCAGGGCGATCCCATATTGGCGCGTCTGGTTGGCTCCCATGGACGACTGGTTCCAGGTAAGCGTGTTGCCTGCCACGGATGGCGACCCCGACGCGCCCACATAGCTCAGCGCCGGATCGAACGTGAAGGTGGTGGTAATGGCACCGCTGGCCGCTGTTGATTGGTTGAAGACGCCCATGGAATAGTTCACCACGAATCCGGGCCGCGCAGCCCCGGAACCCATGTTGATGGCCAGGTCCAACGGCACTGTCGCCTGGTGGCCGACGCTCGCCTGAACTGTATTGTTGTTCACCGTCGCGCCTGCTGGACAGCTCTGCACCACTGCCGCACCGGTGGTCGTAACGGTGTAGGATCCGTTCGGCACTGGTATGGAGTAAGCGCCGCTACTGGAAGCATAGAATGGCCCGGGCTGCACTTCAACCACCACTTGAGCCGCAGCGCCATCGTTGTTGGTGCAGTCGCTGTTGTAATCCATGTATGTGGTGCCATTGATCCTGCCGCAGCCCGGCCCGAGATCCGGGATCGTCACCAGGATGCTGTCGCTCTTGCAGCCTTCGCCCTGCAAGTAGGAATAGGTGAGCCCTAACCGGTGCAGCAACCAATAGTTGCCAGGCGCCAGCCCTGTGAACTCATACAAGCCGTTCCCCAGGGGGGCGCTTCCAATGTTCTCCCACTCATATTCACCGCTTCCTTCCAGTTTCAATGCGTAGAAGGTGTCTGAACCACTGACAGGCGAACTACTAAATGTCACCTTGCCACTCGGGAAATTGGAGCACGACCCCTCAACCGCCATCACCGCGAACGTGGGCCAGCTCGTGATGGGCGAGCCGACAGTGAAGTTGAATGTGCCCGTGCATCCATTCGTATCCCAGAACGGCACCGAGTGGCTGCTGCCCGGAGCCACGGGCCCCAGGCTCAGGTAGTAGTTGCCTGGTAGCACAGGTGGTGGCACCTCTCCGATCATTCCCTGCGCCACGCTCCATGGGCCCAGGTCATCCAGGATGCCCGGCGGCTGCGGTGGGAAGAAGAATTCATGATAATCCTGGCCTGGGCAGTAGCTGTGCGGAAAGTTGTAGTTGATCGTGCCGTAATCCTCTGAGATCACTGTGCCTTCGCCTGTTACCTGGGTACCCACGAAGTCTGTCACCGTCACCGTATAGGTGCCTGGGCTCACGTTCGTGAGGCCCTCGGTGGTCTCGCCACCGCCCCAGAGGTAGGTGTATGGTGGCACCCCGCCGTCGGCCGCTGCGTAAACCGTGGCGTTCGCATAGTTGCAGGTCTGGTTCTGCACCACCACGGTAACAGATAGCGCGGAAACCCAAACAGTCGAAGCCAGCGAAGCGCAAAGGAGAAGTCCTCTTTTCATTGTGATCACTGCTTGATGAATCGCTCGCGCACCTCGCTTCCATCAGCGAAAGTGGCGATGAGCAGATACGCGCCCGTCTGAAGTCGATCAACGGCGATGCTCGAGTTCGCTGCGCGCACCGCTCGCGCGAGCACCTCCCTCCCATCGGCTGCGATGATGCGCAGAGATGCAATGCTGCCGTTCGCGTTGATGCGCAGCTCATTGTTGACCGGGTTCGGCATAAGACGGATGCCATCCAGCGACCGCTCCTGAACTCCCGTACTGAACTCCGCCACCAGCAC
>DEQO01000095.1 GCA_002360495.1 Flavobacteriales bacterium UBA3364 | reverse complement strand
TCCCAACACCAGCGTCCCCGAGCCGTCCGATGCGGAGCGGGTTACCGCCGTACCACGGGGCAATGTGATCTTCCTGTCCTTTCCGGCTGCGTTGACGATGGTGACAACGCCCGATCCACTGATGCAGGCAAGCTCCGCGCTGCCGGGAAGCTCCTCGAAGGCCTTGATCGCGGCACCTGTTTCGAAGGAGGACCCTTCGGTCAGTGCACCGTTGACCAGGGTCCAAAGCACGACCTTCCCTTTGCGATCACCGGTGATGAAGGGCCCCTCATCACCGAAGGCCGAGAACGCACCGATCTCCGGCGCACCGGCACCGCGGTTCCCACGTGCAACGATCTGGCCTGTGGCCACGGACCATGCATCGAAGGATCCATCGATGTGGGAGAGCAGGACCAATTGCCTTGATGGTGAAAGGAAGGCTTTGTCCCCCGCCAGCACCTTGGCCGATAGGTCGCGCGCGACCGATCTGGTACGCGCCTTCATGTCCACGGATTGCAGCACGCCCTTGTTGCCCATCACCAGCAGCTTACTCGATCCGCCATCGGTTACCATCGTGCGTGGTTCGCCGCTGAGCGCCCCGACCTTCCACGGCTCCTTCAACTCCAGGTTGTACAACGCCCGATAGAGTGCATCCACGATCTCCTGAGCATGCGGCTCCCCACCGTTCTCCTTCATCAACCGATAGGCTTCCATCGCCATCAAGCCACGGATACCGGCCTCGTCCATGCTCTGGCTGTTCTGCGCGATCTGGCTGGCACGGTTCACGCGGTTCACACGTTCCTTGTCAGCGTTCGCTTGCTCGGCCTTGTCCAGTGCCTGTTCCTTTTGCACCAGGGATTCTTCCGCACGTTGTCGCTGTTCCTCCTTGGCGATCGCCTGACGGGTGGCTTCCTGCTCATTCTGGATGGCGCGGATCCGTTCCTTGTCGCCCCGCTCAATGGCGATCTGCAGGTCGATCGATTGCTGTTCGACCACCCGCCTAACAGAGTCGGCGAAAAGCCGTTGTCGGTCGGCTTCGTCCTTGGCGGCAACGGCCTTCACCTTTTCATCCACCGCGATGCGGCTCTGGTTCTGCGCCTCCTTTTCATTCTCCAGCGCGGCACTCCGTTGTTGTAAAGCCCACACGAGCAGGACGGAGAGTACCGCGATGACCGAGCTGCCTAGGCCGACGCCCCAAGCCATGCGCCTCCGCGACCGTTGGGTCAACATCCTGCGGCTCAGGTCCACGAATGCGCGCTGGTCCTTGCTCAGGAACAGCTTGTCCTCGTAAGGCGCGATGTACTGGATGTCCTCCGATGAGAGCAGCGCTTTGCGCTTCTGGTAGCTGTTGTACGCCTGGTCGATGAACTGTCGGATCTCAATGAGCTCCTTCTCGTACAGGCTGATCTTCGCGTAGATCGTAGCGGCCAGCGCATCATGCCGCAGCTCGTACCGACCTTGATCGTCCTGGTCCTTCAGGATCCGCAGGTTCACGGCCTTCAAGATGATGTCCTGGAGTTGTACGTCGCTGACCGGCTTGCCCAACTCCTCAGCGAACTGTTTGATCTCCGGAGTGGATATCAACCGCTTTGTTCCACGGTTCGAAACGAACGACTTGAACACGGTGAGCGCGAGGTCGGGATCCGGGAAATTCGCGATCTGTTCGTTCAGGAAGCTGGCGAGCACATCGCCCACGGGACCGATCTTGTCCAGAAGCGCATTGGTGAAAGTGCTTTCACCGCTCGTATTCATCAGGTCGTACACGCGGTCCAGGTACACCTGGAGGTAGGTCAGTTCAACCTCCTTGCGGCCGGCGGCGATGTTGCCGAGCAGTCGGTCCGCGAAGCCGGGGTCAACGGTTATCCCTGCGCTCCTGCACGGCCCTTCGATGGCTTGTGTCGCATTGCGCCACGACATCTTCTCCAGGCGCGCACGGTTCTCGAAAAGCTCGGGGATCCTGTCCTCGAAGGCTGTCAGTTGGGCCAGGAATTCCTCGCGGATGATCAAGACCACCTTGGCGTTGATGTCCGCCGCGAGCACTTTGGCCAACTGGTCGATGAAGGTGTCGATCTCCTCCTTGTCGCCGAAGATGAAGAGTTCCTCCAACTGGTCGAGGATCAGGTACACCGGCATGAACTGGTCCAGGTACACCGAGCGAAGCACCTTGCGCAGCGAGAGCTTTCCCGTTGGCGGTGTAGTGCAGTACCCCGTTGCGGTCTCGATGATGTCCTGCGTGATGTTCGACCGTCGTCGCACGTTGATCGGCAACCAATCGGTCCGCTCGAATTTGCTGCTGAGGCCGCAGTTCACCAGGGATGATTTGCCGGAACCGGAAACACCGTAGACCAGCAGCAACCGGCTCTCGAACACCTTGGTGTGCAGCTCTTCGATCTCCTTGTCGCGGCCGAAGAAGATCGACGCGTCGTCGCGCGTGTAACTGTCGAGGAATTTGAACGGGCGGGTGCTCATTGTCCGTTCAACTGAAGATGAGCAGGAAGGCCTTGAGGTCCTCCATCATCTGCGGGTACACGCTCAGGGCCCGCAGGTCGTACTTGTCCGTGGCCTCGGTCCCGCTGTAATGCAGGGTGTCGTTGGCGTAGCGTGCGTACAGGAAGATGTCCTTCTTGATCGCTGTCTTCTCCTTCGTGTCGATACGCTCGATGCCGGTATCGATCACAAAAGGCGACATGTTCAAGTACTCGTTCATCCGTTTCGTGGTCCGCAAAAGCAGTACCGATCGACTTTCCGTGAACAGGTTCGTATCCACATCCTGCGCCTTGAAGTCCGAATTGGAACTGTTCAGGATGTTTAGTTGGTGGTTGAAATGCGCTTCCCCGCGCCGTGATTTCTCCACCTGGATGGAACGCACCGAGACCAGCTTGTACTTGGCCAGGAAGGCAAGGCTCCGCAGGATCGCCATGAGGCGCTCCTGCAATTCCACGCATTTGATCTGGATCTGCTCATCGGTCAGGTGGATCTCGTAATGTCCGATCGCGTTGCGTTCAGGGATCCAGAAGTTGCAGTTCGAGAAGAAATCCGCGGTCAGCTCCTGCTTGGCCTCCTCCATGAAGGGGACAAGACCGTTTTCATCCATCAGGTCCTGCGTGTGCTTGATCAGCCAAGTGAGATTGCCCAACGTGATCGTACTCCAGCGCCGGGTGAATTCGGCGCCCAGACCGCTGCCGATCGCCAGCTTCCGTTCGGTAGCGACCGTGAGGATCTGTGAAGCCTGCACGAATGCGAGGAATTGCAACGTGCGCTCGAGTGTCTTGAACAACTGTTCCAACCGCATACGGTCCGGTTCCGCCAACTGCGCACTGAACAACCGGCGCAATTCCACGCCGATCGGCCAGGGGTAGGAGCGGATGATCAGGTCCGCCAAAAGGCGGATGTCCACCTCACCGTCATCGTCGTCATCCTCGTCCAGGTCCACGAGCGACTTGAGCTGTGGTCGGTGCAGGATCAGCCCATCATAGACCGATTGGATCAACTTTTCGTTCAGTGAGGCCATTGCTTCCCTGCGGACTGTAAGGAGGGGAAGCTAATAAAGTCCTTGATGTACCACAAAATGGGTACCCCCGTTGGCAGGCATCGGACGTCCTGGTATCTTCCCTGCGGAACTGCAGTGGGTAGGCTACGGCGCGATGCTTGCGACTGCGACGAAGGACTATCTTCCATTGCGCGGAACCACCACCTACCCAGTAACGAAATATGGATGCCCGGTCATTTGAAAGGTCACTTGAAGAAGGCTTGTTGAAGGCCTTGGGGGAGCGGCTGGCCTTGCTCCCGGTACCGACCGATAGTGCAGCTTTCCTGGCCGCCCTGAAACGCCGCAAGTCCGAGGAGGGCTCCAAGGCACTTGCCGGGTCCATCGGTCTGCAAGTGCCGGAACTCGAAGCGTTCGAGACGGTCGTGAGCGGTCGTGTTCGTCACCCCGAAGCCGACAAGGAAGGACGTATCGCCCTGTACCGTTTGCTTTCTTGGGGAGAGACCATTGCCGAACGAGCGGGCCTTTCCCAACCCACACCGGCGATGACCGGTGAGGAGGGTCAAGTGCTTTCGCTCAAGCGCGTGCGCGCCGTGGAGTTGATACTTCGCAGTTTGATCGCCGAAACACATCAGGGCCAGGATGCTTTGATCGCCTACCTCGGCGACCGGGTGCCGCAGGAAACGCTGCAGAAGTGGTCGAAGGCGGCGGAGAAAGGGAACATCCTCAGTGGCACCACCTTCAGTGAATTGGCATCGCTGTTCATTGGGAAGGAGGAGTTCCCGCGTTACGCGAAGCTGTTCCAGGACGATGCCTACTTGCGCTTGCTCCGGGACAAACGCGAAACGATCCGCGAGTATTTGGAGGACATCCGTCGGGTGCGCAACGTGGTCGCGCACCACAAGCAACTGAGCGATGTCCAAACGGAGCTGCTCGATCTTTACTACCAGGATCTGGTAACGCCCATCCAGCATGCCAAGGACCAGGGACGGATCACGACCGATCCCAAGAAGTTCCTGGACATCTCCAAGGAAGAGCTTACGGCCTACTTCAACGCGGTGCGGGAGGATATCCAAGCCGTGCGCGACGACCTTGGACAATTGCGCGGCGAAGTACGCGAGGGTTTCGCAGAGCTGAAGGACAGCGCTACCCGCAGTGAGGAGAAGTTGGGCGACATCCAGCAGACCCTCAGGACATCCTGGCTTTCACGCAAGATGGTGATCGCTTATGCTGCCGTCGGCATCGTGGTTGTTGTTCTTGGCTTCGTATATCAGCACTACACCCATCGCCCCTTTACCGTGACCATCCATACCCATGGACCCAAGGGGCCTACCGACCATATCCTGAGCAACAAGGGGAAAGTGCTCCTGAAGGCCACCGACTTCCAGGCCGAAGCCCCCATCAACGAAAGGGGCGAAGCGGTCTTCACGCAAGTGCCCTCGAACTTGATCGATCTTCCGGTGCAACTGGATGTCGAGGCGATGGGCGAAGCCTACGTACCCATCGATCCTGCGGCGAAGTACACGCTCCAACGCGACGCGCAAGTGGCCTTCCCGATCCACCTTTCCGGCAGTGAGCGATTGCGCGGCATCGTCCGCGACCTCGCGACCGGTGCGCCAGTGCCGGACGCACAAGTCCGGATCAAGACCGTCATCGCCTCCACGGATGCCACTGGCCGCTTTGACCTGGCTATCCCCTTGGAACTACGCGAACCCTTTCAGGACGTTGAAGTGACCTGTAAAGGGTATGCGTACTACCAGGACAAACAAGTTCCCCTGCAAGGTGATGGGGAGATGGAGGTGATGCTGGAACCGACACACTAGGAACGCCACCCCATGCGCTTGATCGCTCTCTTTCCGTTGATCAGCTCCGCCCTGATAGCGGCCCAATCCATCTCCCTTTCCGGCACCATCGCCATCCAGAACAGCCAGTACGAGACCGGAAAGCGCCAGTTCATCAGCGATGCCAGCGTACGTGCACCCTTGTCCAAGCCGACCACATCCGACAACGCCGGCCAGTTCAAGTTGGAATTCGCAGGTGTTGGCAGCGGAACCCCAGTGCGCCTCACCGTGAGCAAGCAGGGCTATGAAGTGGTGAACTACAGTGAGGTGCAGAGCGTGATCCTCGGTCGCACTTCCGTGGTGGAAGTAGTGATGGCCGATGCGCACAAACTCGCGGAGGCACAGGAGCAGTTCTACAAGATCGCCACTGATGCTGTGGCGGCCAGCTACCACCGAAGATTGTCCGCCTTGAAGGATGAGAACATTGCCTTGTCCGACCGCTTGGCCGCCTTCGAGACGGCTAGCGATAAGGAGGTTGGCACCTTGCATGATGCGATCGACGTGTTGACCGCAGAACGGGAAAGAGCGCTGGGCCACGCCGTTGAACTGGCGCGACAGTTCGCGACCACCGATCTGGATGGGACATCAGATCTGTTCCGTCAGGCATACGTCGCATTTCAGCGGGGTGACGTGGATGCCACGTTGTTGCTGCTGGACAAGGAGCGTTTGGACGCAGACTACGCATCAGCCCGGAAAGATCGGGCGCAGGGCGTTGAGCTTGTCGCCCAAGCCAATGAGGCAATTCGACAAGTTTACAAGAGCTTCGGATTGAAAGCGGATGTGCTGAGTGCGACACTGGATCACAGGGGTGCGCTCAATACATTGGATGGAATGGCAGCAATGATGAAGGCTGATCCCGATGCCTTTACGATCGATGTGGATTATGAACTAGCCTTCAGAAGAGGGGGAGTGCTGCGGTCCATGGCCCGCGAAACCGAGGCTGCCGCTGAGTACCGTCGGGGCCGTGAACGGGTACGAGAACACCTTGGCGATGATCACATCGAGCAGGTCCGTTTCCTGGCGCCATGGGCCAATGCGATGCTTGATTCCGATTCCCTGGCCAAGGCGTTCAATTTGCTTGATGAAGCCTCCACATTGATGCGGGGGCATGAGGAGGAGAAGCCGCTATGGGTCGCGGACTTGGAGTATTTGCTGGGAATGGGGTTGCGATACAGCGGGGATCCGAATGCGGCCATGCCACACCTGAAGAAGTGTCTAGCGTTGCGCCAGGCTGCTCATCCATCGGATCACCCGGAGGTCCAGGCGAGTCTGCATGCCCTGATGCTATGTCATAAGGACCTGGGAGCATACGAGCAGGCGGTGGCCATGTACGAGCAGGCGGATGAACTGTCCCGGACCGCAGGCTCACGGCCCAGCGCCCGGTTCATGATCAATGTAGGGGGATTGTACTTCATGATGGGGGATCTGGCCAAGGCGGAACCCGCCATGCGTTCGGGAAGATCCTCGCTGATGAAGGAAGTCGGTCCGGGTCATCCGCATGTGTTCGTTGCGTCCATCAATTTATCCTTATGCGTTGCGGAAAGAGGAAAGTTCAAGGAGTCGCTGGCCATATTGGATTCGACCTTGATCCTGAACGATGGTTTGGTGCCTGAGGAGCATAGCAGCATGGCGGGGATGCACGGGGTCCGTGGTGCGATCCTGAAAAGTATGGGCGAACATGAGGCCGCGCTGGAAGCGTATGAACGTTGCCTTGGTATTTTCACGAAGTTGTATGGTGCAACACATGGGAGTATCGCAGACGTCCGTCTTGCTATGGCAAGGATCAAAGCGGTCTTGGGTGATGCCGAAGGTGCACTGCTGGAGGATAGTCTTGCGTTCGAGATCCGCACAAGGAACCTTGGGCCTGACAATATCTTGATATTGGACGCGGGTTGCCGCATGGCATATGACCTGGTAGCCCTTGGGCGTGATACTGCTGCGGTTGAGCTGTTCCGCAAATATCTGCCCCGCGTGAAAGAGGCTGTCGGCTATCATGACCCTCAAGTGAACGTGGTGGACTATGAGAATGAGTTGGGAAAGGCCTTGTACCGTCTGGGTGAATTGGACAGCGCCCGCGCCGTGTTGGAGGGAACGATCGCGATCACTCCTCATCAGCAAGCCGAATGGTACCTCAGCAAGATCGCGATGGACCAGGATCGGAAGAGCGATTCGTTGGAGCATCTCATCAAGAGTGCGAGATTATGCGATGAAGACACCGATCCCGAACAGAAGAAGGTACTTATGCATGCCCTGAAGGAATTGGCGGTACGGCTGGATCGAAAGGATGTCTTGCAGGAATTCAACCTCACGGATTGATCGAGCAACGAACCATGCTACCACCGGACGGAATAAATCGAACGATCTTGCTGCGATGCACAGCCATATGCAGTCTACTGTTCTACGTCGCCGCAAGCTTCGCACAGTCGTTACCCCTGTCGGGTACCGTCACCATCCAGAACAGCGCCTACGAGACCGGCAAGAAGGTCTACGTGAGCGACGCACGCATCCGGGCCCCGTTCGCTAAGGCCACGACGAGTGACAGGCAAGGAGCCTTCACCCTTGCTTTCGTTGGCGTGGCAAGAGGTACAGCAGTGCCCATCACCGTGGAGAAGACGGGTTTGGAGGTGGTGAATATGCGTGAGCTGCAACAGGTGGTTGCGGGTGGTAGTGCCGGCGTTCAGGTGGTCATGGCCGAAGCGGGCAAGCTCGCTGCTGCACGAACGGCGTTCTACAATGTGGCGACCGCTTCCATCAACGAAGCCTTCAAGCGCCGCATGGATGTCCTGCGCGATACCACGATCGCGGTGGAGCAACGTATCGCGATGCTGAACAAGGAGCTGGCGGATACCCTGCGGAACATGGAGGCGGCCGTCGAACGCATTACCGCCCAACATAGCGAGGCATTGGCGCGCTCCGGGGAACTGGCCGAACGCTTCGCAGCCGTGGATCTGGACGACGTTTCGGCAACATATCGCAAGGCCTACGAACTGTATCGGAACGGGAACGTGGACAGCGTTCTGGCGCTGTTGCGCTCCGATCGGCTGGACAAGGAGTATTCCACAGCGTTGGCGCAAAAGCAGCAGGGAGGGGCCACCGTGGCCGGTGCGAATACGAGCATCCGCCAACTGGTCCAGAGCTATCGACTGAAAGCCGACGTGCAGGAAACCCGCCTGCAATACGCGGCGGCCATCGCTACCGAACAACGTATCCACGCTATCATGTCCGAACAAGCCGACGCGTTCGAGCCTTTGGAATTGGTGCGATCGCTGCACGACCTGGTCTTGTTGGAGCAGGTGATCGTTGCGGTGGATAGCGCGCTTGCACATGCTCAACGCGGCGTTCAATTGGCCGAGCAACACTTGCCCGTGGGGCATCCGGAGATCGCTGCCATGCACAGCGAGCTGGCCTTGGTGTTGATGCAAATGAGCCGTTATGGCGAAGCAACGACCGAAGTGGAGAAAGCCATTGCACTGGAGCTGGCACACCCTGGAGATAGCCTCGGCTTGGCTTACGCCTACAACGCCCGTGGTAAGATCAAGATAGGGATGGGTACGCTCGAGGGGGCCATGGTCGATCTGCGCTTGGCGCTCGGCATCTGGCAACGCCATTTGGAACCGGACCACCCACGTATTGCACAAGGCTTGTTCGACATGGCCGACCCACTGTTGGGCATTGGATCGCTGGATGAGGGTCGGCTAGTGGCGGAGCAGAGCTTGATCAAGCGCAAAGGGCGGTTGGTAGCGGACCATCCGGAGATCGCCGCTTCCATTTCCATCCTGGCCAGAGCCATGCATATGCAAGGTCGCTTCGATGAGGCGGTCGAAGGCTACGCAGAGGCGGGTCGCATTTTACGAGCCTCATTGGGGGAGGACCATCCACACGTGGCGAACATCCATGTATACAGTGGACTTGTATTGAAAGACCTCGATCGTAATCCCCTCGCCATGGCACAGTTCGACACGGCCTTGGCCATTCAGCATCGTTTGCTCGGTCCGCTGGCGGCGGCCAATGTGGATGTGCACAAGTGTCGATCGGAGATCTACCTGGCGAGGGAGGATATGGTCGGTGCTCAACGGGAACTCGGATCAGCCGTCGCCATCGCTCGGCAGAACGGTATGCTCCAAGGGATGAAGGCTGCGAGTCTGTTGGCCGATCAGGGTGCATTGTACGGCAGAAAGGGTGATCTCGACAGTGCGCTATGGTGCTTCGATGGGGCGCGCACAGCACTCATTGCCGAGCGCGGACCGCTTCACCTGCATGTGGCCGATCTGGAAACACAGATCGGTCGTCTGTACCACGATCATCGTATGACGGATTCTGCGCTGGTTCATCTGAGGAGCGCCCAACACATCTACAAGCGTGTGCTACCCTCTCCGCATCAATCCGTTGCTTCGGTGTGGGATCTCCTCGCCAGCACGCATGAACGTGCGGGCAATTTCCCGGAATGCGCGGCCTGTGCGGATAGTTCCGGACATGAATACACTGCGTTGTTCGGACCGGATGACCCATCGGCCATGATATGGCTGGTTTGGGGGATCAAATGCCGGGTCAAGGGCAGGTTCGATATGCAAGGTGCACGCGTGCTGGCCGACCGTGCCGTGGCGGTCGCGAACGCTGATAGCACCAGCAGTGCTGGTGACAGAGCTCTCGCCTACACCTTCGTCGCACGTGTCCAGAAGGAGGAAAAGGACCTCGAAGGTGCGATCACCTCGTTCAGGAGTGGTTTGAGCGCTTCCTTGAACACCAACCCACCGGATACCGGATGGGCCGGATATATGCTTTGCTCCATTGGTGAAATGGAACATCTGCTCGGTCGTGATGACCGTGCCATCGCGACCCTGGATTCATCCCTGGCTATTCATCCGGATCATGCTCCCGTCTGGCAGCACTACATCATTGCTCGCGATGCAGGGAAGGATGACGAAACCTTGCGGCGATTGATCGATTACCACCGTGTCATCGCCCATTATCCTGTGGGGTCAAAGAGACCTGAAGCGGATCCGGACCTGAAACTACTGGCCACACGGATGAAGCGACAGGACGTGCTGAAAGAATTCGGTCTGGAATGAACTTGCTGCCTACAATGTTGCTGCTGTTCCTGCTGTCTGTGCATGGAATGGTCAGGGGTCAAGCGGTCTCCTTAACGGGCACCATCACCATCCAGAACAGCGCCTACGAGACCGGCAAGAAGGTCTACGTGAGCGATGCCAGCGTGCGCGCACCTTTCGCGAAAGCAGTATCATCGGATAAGGATGGTACATTCATCCTCAACTTCTCAGGTGTTTCTACGGGTGCACCGGTGCGTGTCTCAGTGGAGAAACCCGGCCTCGAGGTCGTGAACCGGTCCGACCTGGAGGCTGCCGTACTCGGCGGTCCATCGCTGGAGGTGATCATGGCCGACCCTGAGCGACTCGCTGCGGTGCAGGAACGTTTCTATCACGTTTCCACCGAGCAGGTCATGCGTACGTTCGAAGAACGGTCTCGCCGGTTGCAGAACGAAGGGTTGGCTGTTTCAGACCGTATCAAGGAGGTCAACCTGCTGCTCGCGGATTCGATCTCCACCCTGGGTGAAGCACTGGAAGCACTCGCCTTGCAACGTGAAGCGGCCTTGCAACAGGTGCAGGACCTTGCACGCATGCTGGCCACGGTCGACCTTGATCGCTCCAGCGCGGAATACCGTTCTGCCTATGGCGCCATGCAGCGCGGTGCGATGGACAGTGTACTCTCGATCCTCAGCGCGGAGAAGCTGGAAAGGTCGTTGGGGAGCGCACAGGACCAACGCGCGAAGGGTGATCGACTCGTGGAGAATGCGAACAAGAGTATCCGGGAAGTGTTCGCAGCGTACCGACTGAAGTCCGATGTGCTGCGTCTATCGCTGGACCTGAGCGCCGCTTTGACCGTCCTTTCTCGAATGGACACCATTCAGCGGGAGCAACCGGATGCGTTCTCCATTTTGGATAGAGCGCTGTTCTTGCGCGCGTTCGGATCGATGCAGGTGCGCATGGCCCGATTGCCTGCGGCCAACGCTTCGTTGGATAGCGCTCTTCACCTGGTCCAACGGACATTCGGGCGGGAACATCCGGAGGCCGTTCAGACCATCCTCGAGATCGCTATCCTCCGCGAGGACGAGGGACGCCCTGAAGAGGCCATGGAACTGTACCGCGAAGCACTGAAGCTTCGCCGACGCACAGAAGCGACCGACCGCTCCGGGCTTATCGAGCCGCTTTCGGGCATCGGTAATGTCTTCAGTGCACTGGGCCAGTATGATTCAGCGCTGGTCTATACCGAAAAAGCATTGATGATCATACAAGAGACCGGTCGATCAGGGACCGTGGAAGAGGCCGCCTTGACCAATTCGCTCGGGTACAGGATGGACTACCTCGGTCGTTACAAGGAAGCGTATGCCATCTACCAGCGGAGCCTGGCGCAGCGCAGAAGGCTCATCGCGAACGGGATCAAAGGCGTGGACCTCACCGTGGTCCTAGGCAACCTTGGTTATGTGTGCGATGAGTTGGGAGACTATCCCCAGGCACTCCTGTACCACGACTCCTGCCTTGTCCTGGAGGAGCGGCTCTATGGGCGGCAGCATACCGCTACGGCGGCCACGATCAATAACATCGGCCGCGTGCGCAGCCGGATGGGCGATGACGAAGGCGCATTGGCCAACTACCGCGAGGCGATGGACATCCAGCTTGCCCTACTAGGACCCGATCATTTCGCTGTGGGGATCTCCCATAACAACATCGCCTCAAAACTGGATGACCTACGTCGACGGGACGAAGCCCTGCCACATTACGAGAATGCACTACGCATCTTCACGCATGAACTGGGGCCGGATCACCCATACGTTGCGACCGTCCTGGCGAACAAGGCAAGTTCGCTTGGTGAACGTGGAGCGCATGAAGAGGCCTTGGCAGCCTACCGGGAGAGCCTTCGGATCAGGGTAGCGACGCATGGTGAAGAGCATGACGCCGTGGCCGAAGCACTTGGAGGCTTGGGCATCCAATGGATACACCTGGGGAATGCTGATTCGGCGCTGTACTACTTGCGTCGTGCTCAGGCGATCGAAGCGGCGGTCCTTGGACCCACCCATGCGGACCTTGGTCATACGGAGGAGAACATCGGCAATGCCCTGATACTCGCGGGCGATACCACACAAGCACGAGAGCACTTCGAACGGGCGATCAGCATCGGCGAGCAGTCGGACGGCAAGGCGCATCCGAGCCTGGCCCCACGCAAGGCATCCCTCGCGATGTGCCTGTTGGCGACAGGTGAAGAACAACAGGCCGAGGCGTACGCGCACGAGGCTCTTTCCATTGCTCCGAACGTGCACGCTTCGTGGATACTCCACCTCTTGGCGAAGGACGATGCGGCATCGCTTGAATACCTAGTTGAATGCATGGAGACTCTTGGAACGAAGGCGGATGAAGGGCGTGTCGGCAGGGATGAGTTGGAGCGTGCTCTGCGTGCGGTGGCGCAACGGACGGGACGGACTGACTTGATCAAGAAGTACGACCTATGATGCGTGCGACATTGCCTGGCGGTGGGAACGATCCCTGGCCTCCTGGGGGATCGCCAGGGAACCGGCTCAGGTTGCTTCCTTTCGTGGATCATCCACGGATGAAGTGTTTTCTGGCATCGCTCAGGTGGATGATCATCCCCGTGACTTGGGTGATGGTCGATCCGGCCTTTTCGCAATCCATCCCCCTCACAGGCACCGTCGCCATCCAGAACAGCCAGTATGAAACGGGCAAGCGCCAGTATGTTAAGGGGGCCAGCATCCGAGCTTCTTTCGCCAAGGCCACCACCACGGACAAACAAGGCCAGTTCGCACTGGAATTCAATGGGGTCAAGTTCGGCACACCGGTCCGGCTCAGTGTCTCGCACGCCTCGCTTACCGTGGTGAACGTTCGCGAAATGGACCAGGTCATCGTGGGACGCAAGGATCCGCTCGTGGTGGTCATGGCCGATCCCGACAAGCTGGCCGAGGCGCAGATGAAGTTCTACAACATCGCCACCACCAGCATCGGGAAAAGCTTCAAGGTCCGCATGGATTCATTGCGTTCGGAGCAACGTTCGCTAAAGGAGCGCCTCGCCGCGTTGGAGGCGGAGTTCGGCGCCAAGGTCGCGGACATGAATGAAGCCATCGAACTGCTCACCAAGCAACGCGACCAGGCTCTTTCGCGTGCGCAGGAATTGGCCAATGAATTCGCTACGGTGGACCTTGATGGCGCCAGCGAACTCTACATCCAGGCCTATAAGTTGTTCGAACGGGGCGAGATCGACAGCGTCCTCATCGTCCTGAACGAGGAGCGGTTGCAAGAGGAATACCAAAAAGCGGCCAGGGAAAAAGCCAAGGGCAAACGCATGGTCGCCGAGGCCGATACCGTGATCAGCGTGACAGCCGGTAGCTACAAGTTGCGGGCTGATGCGCTACTCGCCAGTGGCGACCATGCCGGAGCTTTCGATCAACTCCTGCAACTAACACGCGTCCATTTGCGACAGGCGAAGGGTTGGGATGAGGAAAAGCTGGATGCATTGGACCGTGCGGTCTGGCTCCAGCGCGATAGTACCGGATCGCACGATCTGCTTTTAGCCGTCGATAGCGCTTCCATTTCCGTGCAACTACATCCACCTACGGACCGGGCTTGGTCCGCGCGCCTGCTCGGCGATAGAGGTCTGGTCCTGGAGCGAACGGGTGATGAGAGGAAGGCCCGCGACACGTTCCAAGCTATGTTGGATACCGCCCGTGTGGATCATGACACACTTCAACAAGCCACCGCACATGCCCACCTCGCACGGGTCCTGTTGCAGCTACGGGACCGTGTCATCGGACGGGCCCATGCGGATTCCAGTCTGGCATTGAAGCCCAACGCAGAGGCGCATTGGATCAAATACAAGGAGTACGCCCGGCGCAACAAGCGGTCGCGTGCAGTGGAGCATCTGGCATCGTCGCTTCGGTTGCAGGCCAATGATCCTCGTACGCTTCCATGGCGAAGGACCGAAGCACTGGAAGCGATGCGTACCCTTGCGACACGGCTGGAACGGGAAGACCTACTTCAGGAATTCGACCTACGGTAAGATGGTGAGCCTGCGAAACTCCATCATTTGGTGCGGTGTGGTTGCGCTGCAAGGTGTCTTTGGCCAGAGCATCTCCCTTCCTGGTACCATCGCCATCCAGAACAGCAAGTACGAGACAGGGGCGCGCCAGTTCGTTAGCGGGGCCAGCATCCGCGCGCCGTTCGCCAAGGCGGTCTCTTCCGATGTGAACGGCGCATTCAAGATGGAGTTCGTCGGTGTGGAGAACGGGGATGCCGTCCGCTTCACCATTGCGAAGCCCGGCCTGGTGGTGGTGAACAACAAGGAGGTCGATCATGTTGTGCTGGGTCGCATTCCCGAACTCATGGTCGTGATGGCCGACCCGGAGCAGCTTGCTGAAATGCAGGCCAAGTACTACGCCGTTGGCCAGGAGAGCGTGCAACGGAGCTTCCAGCGTGGCCTCAGTGCGTTGCGGGATACGACACTATTGCTCACCCAACGACTTGCACGGTTCAATGCCGAGGCAAAGGATAGTGTGTCAACCCTCCATGCCGCCATGGAGCAGTTGGAGCTGCAACGTGAACGTGCAATGGAACAGATCAGTGCCATGGCCCACGATCTTGCCTTGGTGGATCTCGACCTTGCTTCGGATCGGTACCGGAGAGCACATGAGGCCATGCTGCGCGGCGATATGGATGATGTGCTCGTGTTGCTGGATCCCACCGAATTGGACGCGGACATGGCGCTCGCCGTGGATCAACGTGCGACGGGCACGGAACTGATGGAACGCGCCGGTGTTGCGATCCGACAGGTCGTGGACGGATATCAGCTAAAGGCCCAAGTACTCGGTACGCGCTTCGATCACCGGGGTATGCTCACAGCACACCAGGAGATCTTGCGCATCGTACGGGAGCAGGCCGATCTTTTCGACGCGCAGGATGAAGCGGAAGCGCTGCTCCATGTCGCCGTCGATCTCAATAGCGGGGGTGACCGCAACGGGGCGATCGCCAGGGTCCATGAAGCGCTGCAATTGGCGAGGTCCGTGCCTTCCGTTCCGCGCCGCATGTTGGCATCGCTGCATCTCGAACTGGCGACCATTCTGCTGGACGCGTCTCGGTATGCAGCGGGGATCGCCCATGCCGACTCGGCGTTGTTCGTCCTAGCGGAGGATGCCTCCAACGAGCCGGAACTGGTCTTTCAGGTCCACATGACCAAGGGTGCACTGCTCAACAAGATCGGTGGTGCGGAACAGGCGCTCACTGAATTCCGGTCCGCGTTGTTGCTGACCGGAACGGATCCGAACGGCGCTCGGCGATCGCAGGTGGAAACGAGCATTGGGCATTCACTGATGCTCACGGGTGCATACGACAGCGCTTTCGTGCATGTGGAACGTGGTCTTCGCCTTGCTGAGGCAAGCTTGTCACCCGACGATCCACGGTTGGCCAGTGCGTACGAAATGCTCAACGGGATCTTGTCCTCCCAGGGTAAATTCAAGGAGGCCTTGGATGCTGCTCGACAAGCCTTGACCATCCGATCACGTACCATGGACCCGATGCATCCCATGATCAAGCACACCCATGGGATCATCGGAAAGGAACTCCAGGCCATGGGCGATGTGGATGGTGCCATCGCCGAGTTCACGTACTGCCTGCAGGAGGATCCTGCTGCACCTGGTGAGGTCACGACCGATCGTGCCGAGTCACACCTCATGATGGGCGAGCTGCTGGGCCAGGCCCGACGTTTCCCGGAAGCCGGGACGCACATGCGCGCGGCCGTGGAAATGGCTGTCCAACTCTACGGTCCGGGTCACCAGAATACCGCAAGCGGATACAATACGATCGGTGTCAACTTCTGGCGCATGGGCATGCGCGACAGCGCTTTGGTGTATTACAGGCGTGCATTGGGGATCTGGAGAAATTCCATCGGTGAGGAGAACCATGCCGTGGGCTTGCTCTACGGTAACATGGCTACGGCGTTGAGCCAGGGCGGTTCGTACGATGAGGCCATGGCCATGGATCGGCGTGCCCTTGCGATCCTCGTCCCGATCGTCGGGAACCAGCATCCCGATGTAGCGAACGTGTACCAGAGCATGGGTGTGATCAACACGCGCACCGATGTGCTCGACAGTGCGGTCCACTATCTGGACCTCGCTTACACCGCTTATGCAGCAACGTTCGGGGCCGGAAATTTGCAGACGGTCGTCACCAGACAAAGCGCAGCGCTTTACCGGGCACGGGCCGGGCGTGGTGCCGAAGCAGTGCGCATGGCCGAGGAAGGGATCGCCACCATGCGGACGGGCCCCGATGCAGAGAGCGCGCTGATGGTCGATTGGTATATCCGCTTTGCACAGATCCTGGCAGCGAACAAGGAGTATGAGCGGGCCATCACCGTTCACCATGAAGCCTTGGAGCTCATCGAACGGATACCGGCGGCCAAGGGTCGCCTTGGATTCGGGCATGCGGCGTTGGCGAAGACGCTGTACGATAGTGGGGCGTATGAGCCGGCCTCCAAGGAGATCGAACTGGCCATCGCCACCGCCCCGGCGAGTTACATGTACTGGTACGCACACCTCATTGCCATGCAGTCCAACGAACGCACCAAAGCATTGGACCACGGCGCGAATTGCTTGCGGTTGCGGGCTTCGGAACCATCACCGTTCGTCAAGCAAGGGGAGGAGGCACGGGCCGCTGTGGACATGCTGGCGCGTGAGTTGGATCGGAAGGACCTTTTGCAGGAATTCGGCTTGGAATGATCGGCATCCCTTTCGCTACCTTGTTCTCAGTCTCCACCATTCCATGAACACCTTGAATGATGCGCTCGCCCAACAGGTCTTCAAGGCCATGGCCGTACACCGGCCGCAGTTGGCCGCGATCGCGGATCTGGGGGACGATGAAGGGGACATCGACATCCGGCTCCTGGGTGATCAGATCATCCGCAACTTCCCTTGGCCCATCGGGATCGAAGTACGCCGGCTGTTGAGCGGCAGTATGCGCGAGCCCTTGGTCGGGGCCACACCGAGCGGAGCGGGGACTTCGAGGCTCAAGGCCTGGGATAGCCCCAAGGGCTTGCGCCTTATTCGGTAGTTCTACGGCGAGGGCCTGGATACGGGGTATACACTTAAATTCAGGTCGCGTAATCATCCGCCCAACCATGATGTATTATCCTGCATCGTTCCGGTACGGCCTGCTCTTCCTGTTCTGTCTCTCTTGCGGCACTGGCCGTGCACAAGGTTTGGACCTCATGGGTGTAGTGGTCCTGCATAATGGCCTCGCGGAGACTGGCCGCGTAGTCCCTGTGGTCGGCGCATCGCTCCGAGCTCCTCAGGCAAGAGCAACGACCAGTGATAGGGAAGGCCGGTTCACTATGCAGTTCAAGGAGGTGCCGCCAGGTGCGCAGGTGCAAGTGACCGTGAACGCGACCGGTCTGATCCCCTTGGATCCTGATGCTTTGCGCCGGATCACCGTTGGTGCTCAAGCGTCGGTACGGGTGGTCATGACTTCCCCAGAACGATTGACTGCCGCTCAGCTCGAGTATCACGGCGTGGCCGTTGGCGAACTGGAACGACGTCATCAACAGGAACTGGATCGCTTGCGGGATGCGCAGCGCTCCCTGGCCGACCGCTTGAGTGAGTTTGAACGGTCCGGTCATCAACATGCGGAGGATCTTTCGGAGGCGATGCAAGTGCTCGAGATCGAACGCGAAGCGGCCCTTGAACAGATAATGGATCTCGCCTCGCGATTCGCCCGGGTTGATCTTGATGTGGCTTCTGAGCGGTACCGCCGGGCACTGACCGCTTTCCGGAGCGGGCGTATCAGCGAGACCATGGCGCTTCTGGATACGGCCGTACTTGATGGTGAATTAAGGATCGCAGTGACCGACCGGGAGCGCGGTGAGCGTTTGGTCGCAGCGGCAGATAAGGCCATTCGGGATGTACTGGACGCCTATGAGCTGCGGGTGGACATGCTCCAGACCACCTTGCGTTATGCGGATGCCCTGACGGCGCTTGAACGTATTACGATGATCTGTGAGGAACAGACTGAACAGTGTGACCTGGAAAGAAGGATCCACCTCGCCTCGGAGCGGGCTTATGTACACAAACTGATGGGGCGCTTCGACCTTGGTCTTCAATGGATCGATCAGGCCATTCAACTGCGATCAAGATCGACCGATTCCTTATCCGACGACCGTATTAGCCTGCTTACGACGAAGTCGCAACTGCTCCGGGACCGTGGTGACTACGAGCCGGCCCTTGAAGAGGCCCGCGCGGCCCTCGATCTGGCGTACGGCAAGGCGGAAGTTGATGCGAGTTCCCGCTTGCTCGCGCGGTTCAGTTTAATAGAGGCACTGGACGAAATGGGGCACTACGATGAGGTGCTCCTGCAAGCGACCGAATTGGTGGAGCAGGCCCGATCGGCCGACCCGCCGGATATCCGTTTCGAGGCTCGCGGTTGGATGACCCTGGCGAATGCCTATGTACAGAAGGGAAGGCTCGATAGTGCGCTGAGCATGGGTGAGCGATCGCTGGAGCTTCTCAAGACCATCGACAAGCCGGGTGCGCCTGAACTGATCGCTGCGCTGAATAACGTGGGACTCTATCATGCGGATCTGTGGAACTCCGAAAGGGCCCTGGAATTGCTCACCGAAGCGCGCAACCAGCAATTGCTATCATCTCCGGAAGATCACCCGACTGTGCTCATGATCGACGCGAATCGGGCAACCTGTTGGAAGGACCTGGAGAAATGGGAGGAGGCGGGTTCACTCCTTGCGGATGTCGTCGAGCGTATGCGCGCCTTGCTCGGTGGGGTTCATCCGAGGTTGGCCAGTGCCCTTGTCTCGCTTGGAGGTGTATATATCCAGCAGGAACGGACGATCGATGCTCTACGGGTTCTTTCAGAGGCTCGGAGCATCACCATTGATGCGCTCGGACCCGAGCACCCGTTTCTCATGAACATCCACAATTCCATCGCCAAGACCTACCTCTGGTCCGGCCGGCCGGACTCCGCGTTGGTCCACTATGACCTGGCATTGCGGGTCGTTGGGTTGAATGACAGCCTACCCAACGCAGATGAGGCTTTGCTGCGTAAGAACAAGGCGACGGCCTATCTGGATATGGAAGAGTATCCGAACGCCATCCGGGAGGGGAGGGCGGCTATCGCCGCATATGCCGTCAGTTTTGGCGAGGAGCACCGGGAGATGGGCACGGCTCGGACCGTGCTGGGGATCGCCCTGTTCAAGGATGGTCAATTGGACGAAGGGGATCTGGAGTTCGAGCGAGCACTCAGGATCCACCCCTTCGACAGGGCTTTGTACTACCGCTATCGGATCGCGAAACAGAAGGGACAGGATCAATTGGCGCTTGATTTTCTCCTGGAATGCGCACGCCTTCTGCCGTCCGATCCTGCTCAACGCAATGATACCGCCACTGATACGATGAAGGAACTGAAGGAAGAGGCACAACGCCAGGGCCGGGAGGACGTGCTCAAGGAATTCCGTCTGGAATGATCGGCATCCCTTTCGCTACCTTGTTCTCAGTCTCCACCATTCCATGAACACCTTGAATGATGCGCTCGCCCAACAGGTCTTCAAGGCCATGGCCGTACACCGGCCTCAGCTGGCTGCGTTGGCGGACCTGGGGGACGATGAAGGGGACATCGACATCCGGCTCCTGGGTGATCAGATCATCCGCAACTTCCCTTGGCCCATCGGGATCGAAGTACGTCGGCTGTTGAGCGGCAGTATGCGCGAGCCCGACCGCCGACGGCTCGATCAACTCTTCCGCACCTTCGAACGATCGGTACAGTTCCTGGCCTTCGTGATGTTGGCCCAATTGTGGAAGGCACGCAAGGAGAAACCCTTTCCCTTGCCAGCATCCTTCGTCAACGAATTCCAACGCCGTGCGCCCTTGGTGAGCCTTGGCAACCTCACCTGGATGGTGCGCCAGATCGCGCGCATCTGGAAGACCACGGACAGCCAATGGTTCGTGGCGGAGATCGGCACGCTCGTCACCGACAAGTTCTGTGATGAACTCGATGGCTGGGTGCCCGAACGCAACGAAATGGGCCACTACCAGGTGAACCTCACGGGCGAGGAAGTGCAACGCCGTTGTGTGATGGCCAACGAACGCATCATCTCATTGCTCACCAAACTGGCTTTCTTCTCCAAGTACAAGCTGGTCTCGGTGCGCGACATCAAGGTGCAGAAGCAGCAATACCACCCGGCTGTCTTCGATCACCGCATCGATGTGCTCAACAGCGGTGACAGCGATTTCAAGACACAGGACCTCAAGAACCCCACGTTCACCGAAAGCAATGCCGTGCTCTTGCTCAAGGGCATGAAGAACGTGGAGGAGTACCTCAATCTATCGCCGCTGGTGATCGATACGCACGGGGAACAGATCGATACCAAGGAGAAGCTCGCCTTGCGCAAGGATGTTTTCCTGTTCAGCAAGTTTCGTGAAGGGGACATCTTCTACAGCGGTGCTGAAGCAACGGAACGCAGCGATCTACGCGCCTTGAGCAACTACGCACAGCTGGTCGCCGAGTTCCAGGACATGATGGCCACGCTCACTCCGGCATCATGAACCCGAGCCCGTTCAAGTTCCTGGACAGCTATGGGAAGGAGGATGTCGCCACCTTCTTCGGTCGTGAACAGGAAACGGATGAACTCTACGCCCGTTGCACCCACGCGCAGACGTTGGTTGTCTACGGCCGCTCAGGTACGGGCAAGACCTCGCTTATCCAATGCGGCCTGCGGTCCCGGTTCGATGAAAGCGACTGGTTACCCATTGTGATCCGCCGGGGAGGCGACCTGAATGCGAGCCTCGTCAGCGAACTGCGCGCGGCGGTACTGACGCCTGGTGTGAGCAACGATACATTGGAGTTGGTCCACAACCTGTATTTGGACCACTTCGTTCCGGTCTACCTCCTTTTTGACCAATTTGAGGAACTCTTCATATTCGGTGATGAAGAGGAGCAGCAGACCTTCATCAACACAGCGCGAGCGCTGATCGAACAGGAGCGGCACGTTCGATTGCTCTTCATCGTTCGCGAAGAATACCTCGCCCAGTTCACAGCCTTCGAGGAACAGGTACCGTCGATCCTGGAGCATCGCATGCGCGTGGAGCGCATGCCACGCAGGCGTGCGGCCGATGTCGTGGAGAAGTTGTGCGCAAGCGCAGGTATTCCGGTGGAAGCAGGATTCTCATCGGCCTTGTTGGACCGGCTGAGCGTGGATGGAAGTGGAGTGGAGCTTTCCTACGTGCAGGTCCTGTTGGACCAGTGTTGGAAGAAGCGCGAAGGCCAGGAACCCTTCAGCACCGCACTCTTGGAGCGCATCGGCCAACTCGATGATGTCCTTGGGGATCTGCTCGATGAACAGATCGGTCAATGCAGCGACCCACGAAAAGCCGAGGCTTTATTGAAAGCCTTTGTTTCCGATCAAGGCACCAAGCGCCCGCTCACCGATCCGGAGGCCGAAGGCTGGATGAAGGCTATGGGGCAACCCATGGAAGTCGCCGATCTGCAAAGGCTATTGCAGGAACTGGTGGACAGGCGGTTGTTGACCGAGCGGGATGAAAGTGGTCGGCACGAGCTTCGTCACGATGCCCTCGCTGCACGCATCTTCGAGCGCATCACCAAGGTGGAGAAGGAAGTTGCCGATGTCCGCAGCTTCGTTACCCAGGCGCATAAGCAGTTCACCAAACGCGGGCAACGACTTGCGCAGGCCGATCTGGACTACCTGCGGCCCTACAAGCATCAGTTGCACCTTCCCGATGCAGAAGAGCGGTTCGTGGAGGAGGCGTTCAATGATGAGCTCGATCGCGAGAAGCGTGCAAGACGCAAACGGCGTTGGATGGTCGCGGGGCTGTTAGGCCTGATGGCGGCAGGGGGCTTGTTCACGTTGCGTACGGTGGACACACTGGCCAGGGAACGGCGTATGAGCGAAAGTGTCAGACTGGTCCAGCGGTCCGAGGAATTGGTGGACAGCGATCCGCAGGCCGCCTACCTGCTCGCGGAACGGGCATGGGCGCTGGATACCACCGTGAATGCTGAGCGGGCTTTGCTGCGGGCTTACAACAGCTTGTTCACGGAGATCGCGAGGTTCAATGGTACGGCGGTGTTGGTCGCTCCGGACCACCGGTCCTTCGTCAGTATCGACCCGCTCAACTCATTCTCGCTTTGTGGTACGAACGGTAGGGTGATCTTCACCCATCAGTTGGTCCGTCCACCGCGGATAGGTGTCAAGTATGTTGCGGACGGGAGGTACTTGCTGAGCGAGGATAGTACGGTCAACATCTTCGACTTGACGGGAAAGGTGTTGTTCCACTGCCCATTGGACCTGTGGCACAGTTACAATGATCACAGGGTCTTCACCGCGCGGTTCGGTGATAGTCTCCTTTTGGACCACGAGGGATCGATCCTGCGTTACCCTCTTCCGCCGCGGTTGCGCAAAGATCTGGGACCATCCATCGCCAGCCGTGCCGAGGGTGTGACCGCGGGCGGCCTTATCTACTTTGTAGACCGTGATTCCCTCTTCATCTGGGACCCATCCGATCGCGAGACACTCCGTGGTTGGGGCCATTCTGCGCTGATGCCTATTGAGAAAGTCATATTCTCCGAAAATGTGATGGAGGTGGAAGACCGCGTTTTCATGCTCACGGTGAAGGGTCTCGAATGCGTTGACCTACGTTCCGGGACTGCAAGCCTGACATTGGACACCGGAGAACCGGGGGTCATTCAAGGGATGGGGCGAGGCATTCTTGTACGCGCAGGGGGTGAATTATCCGACCCTGTCGTGTATGATCTGAACCGTGCATCCAGGCGTCCCCGATCATTCAAGGGATACTTCAGGCGTTATTTCCCAGCCACAGGGAATGTGCTCTTGAACACGAGTGATGGAACCCATGGTCAGTATTCGTTGGTGGATACGACCGGCAGGGTGGTGTTGCGGACGAACGGCCGATTGATCGGTAACGCTTATGACCAGTGGTACTTGGCACGAGATCATTTCGTGGTCGTTTCCGAGGCGACCGTGGGCGAGGATAGCGTGCGCGTCTATCGCTCGGATGGCGCCCTTGCTTGGAGCGTTGTGGTGCCGAAGATCACTCCGCATCTATGGGAGGAAAGGCCGTCTCTCACCTTTGATGAGGTCGGTGATTCCGTCACCGTATGCTATTTCCATACGGCCGTGATCAATGGCCGGAGCCTTCAGGAGTGTCGCATGTTAAGGAACGGTCGTACGATATTCTATACGACGAAAGAACCCTTCTATTTCTACTGGGATCAATTCGTCTTCAATGTTCTGGGCGCTGATCGTGTGCTGCTGAGCCGATGGCGCGATGGCTTCAGCCTGTTTGAACCATTGGCTGCTGGACCATTGTTCCCAGCAGCTGTTCAGGACGATGGCACATGGGAGGAGGAATTCAGTCCCTTTGAAACAGGTGGGGCGGGTAGCTATCGCTTCAGCGGTGGCCCGGATGATCTTCGTATCCACCTGTTGGTACAGAAAGCGGACTCTTTGCGCAGTTTGGAGTTGAAGGTCGAGGAACCTGGAATGCTCGAGGCCCTGAAGGTATGTACTAGGAAGCACGGGCTCTTTTCGGCGAACGGTGACTACTTCATGCTCTGGGTGGAGATGGGTCCACTGGTCCAAGGTGATAGGGATCTTATCTGGAATACTTCCAACGGAAGCCTTGCGGAAACCAAATGGACCCGCGGGGAGGTCGCTTACACCCGCCAGGCCGGGATCGCTCCCAACGAATGGCTGATCAGGAACGATTCGTTGTTGGTCTTGGACGGCTCGCTCAAGGAATTGCTATGGTCCGTAGCCCTTGATAGTATGACGAGGCTCCCTGGGACCGGTCAAGAGACCATTGCAGTTTTCGGCGGGGTCAATGGGCGTTTTAGGGTCGTCGATCTGAAGACGCGATCTGTGCGGGATGTGATCATCGATACTGCATTGCTCGATGCGGAATTCCGGTCCCAGATGCGAACTAGCCGGATCCCTCGGATGGTCGTGGAGAACGACAGTACCATGGATCTGATCACCTGGGGAGCGTTTCCACCCCGGATCCAACGCATCGTGAACGGGAAGCCCCGGAACGTCGTCACGGTGAGTGGTTATCTGAGTATTGATCCATATGGTGATGATCTCTACGCCGACGTTAACAACAGTACGGTCCATCGAGCGTTCGATGATGCAGAGTACTTCGGCAATTTCACAAGAAGCCTCTTTCGCTTCGATACGCGGCCCGGCGGCGACCTGGAGTTGGTACCGGTGTCCAGGAAAGGCATTGTCGGTCACGAGTCCGAAGCTTCGACCTTTAGGATATCGCGCTACGATGTCCCGCTCTTCGAAGGATGGATGCCAAGTTTCGCCCGTTTCGATGAGCATCGCGCCATTTCTTCCCATCGGTTGTTCGACCATCGAGAGGTCTTCCCAAAGGACGCTGCAACAGTGATCCAATACGTTCGCGAGAAGAAGACCTACGGCGAATTCTGGAAGCACATGGACACCGAAGCCCTGTTCAAGGAACCGGAGTAGTCAGCAAGGCTATCTTTCCCCCGCATGCAACTCGCCGACCACTTCCTTGCACTGGTGATCCCCATTCCTTTGGATGGGCTCGGGTTGGATACCTCACTTCCGGGCTGGAAGAAGGATACCGAGCAGCCCAGCGCTGCATTCACGGCCCACCTGAAGCAGAAGTACTACGCCCATTTCCTGGCCAATATGCATCCCGCTCACAGCGTGGGCGCCACTGCGACAGTTCAGCGTTTCTTCCCTGCGGATGACCTTCACTTGACCATCGGCACTGCGACCATTCAATTGCAGTCCGTCGAATTACGCGGGTTCGATCAAAACATCGGGATGGTCACACTCCTCCTTCGCTTACAAGGGACTGGCGATATGGACGCGCTGGATCGTGTTGCAGGCGCCATGCGAGAGCCGACCACATCCATATCGGCAGGTGGTAAAAGCGCTTCCTTGATCGATCACCTTGCTTCGTTGTTGTCCCCATGGTCCATCAAGGCTGAAGACATGGTCGCCTTCGGACCCAACTTCAAGGTCTTTGTCAACGCCGTGTTGGATCTGGATGCACTGGAGGATCCGGCTTGGGACGATCATCTCTTCGAACTGGCCACTGGTCTTCCGCAGGGCGGTATGAAGGAGGCCTATGCGCCGACCACCGATTACCGTGCTGCGCAAGTACGGGAGCTGGGCATCAAGGTCTTCCGGAACTGGCGGGCCTTGGCGCTCTTCGATACGTTCACACGACTGGCACTGCGCAGTGATGACCTCCACAAGAGTTGGGAGAAGGACTATTTGTGCATCTTCCAATATGTCCACCTGCTACGGGCCCAGGCGTTGGCACTCTCCTCGCGTCTGAGCAACATGGCCTTGAACGATGTTGCACTGCTCGATCAGCGCGATCGCTGGCTGGAACTGCGCAACAACGTGGACCTCGCTTTCGTGAGCTACAAGTGGCTGCCGAACGAACTCTTTGCCCACATGGTGAAGGGTACGAATGCACTGCACGAGATCCACCGCGCCGATGAGCGTCTGGATCGCATGGTCCATCGTTTCAAGGAGCGCCGCGCGCGCAACCTCACCCGCGTAGGCCTGGTCATGCTCGGCCTGATCGTGGTGCTGCTCTTCGCCTTCAGCGATCTTTTCTGACGAAGACGAAGTCGCCACCGTCGTTCCCGTCCGTGAGGATGTTCGAGAACTGCGGAGCCTGGGCATAGTCCATGCGTACCAGTGAGTCCTGCACGGAACTGAACAGTTGTGTCGCGAGCAGGACCTGCTGCTGGTTGTTCCCCAGTTCGGCACGGATCAACTGCATGAAGGGGCTGGCATCGCTCACTTCCTCGGCAGCTCCGCTCGTCATCGCTTTCCGGCTCCGCTTGTTGTAGATCTGCTTCACAGCCGTGGGATCCAACTCACCGCCACGCGTGCCCCCGATCTCGCTCAGAATGGTCCCGCCGAAGCAGGCATCGACCAGGACGAGGATGTGCTTTGCGGCCAGACCGTTCAATCGGGTGACGATATCATCGCTGCTTACCCACTTGGAGCTCTTGTTCCCCGTTTCTCCATCCACCGGTATCCAGCTTCCCTGCTTCCCTGCCTTTCGAACGGCACCATGGCCGGCATAGTAGATCAGCAGGTTGTCGTTCGGCCCGAGTGATGTGCTCAGTTCATCGAGTGCGGAAATGATATCCTCTCGGGTGGGGTCGGTGATCAGCTTCACATCGTTCTCGGTGAAGGTGTACCGTGTCGTTAACAAGGCTTTCAGCGCGTTCGCATCATCGATGGGCCGGTCCAATGGTTGCCAGTGTTTATAGGCTTCAGCGGCGAACAACAGTGCCACATAACGCCCCTTGGCCGGGTCCGATGCGCTATCCAGCACGTTCATGTCGGGCGGTGGACCACCACCCCGTGTGAGACCCTTGTCCTGGCCGGGTCCCGCTCCCTTGATGAAGGGCAACGCACCAAGTACCACGATACCCAGGGTGATGATACTGCGGATCGCACCTAGTTCACGCATGGGGATGGCATTCCGGACCCCGCTCCATACGAAGGGTAGGAAAAGCAGGGCACAGGCCACCAGTCCCCATCCGATCGAAAAGCCACGCGTCAAGAGGTAGACCCCGCCGCCCATCAGCAACGCACCGAGGGCATACCCCATGACGGGGTTCGGTTTGGCCGGTTTGTTCGGTGTGCTCATTGTTGTCCGGTCGATCCGATGCCGAAGGAAACGCCGATGAATAGGCCCATGCTCCACTGTTTGGAAGTGGTTCCGTTGTAGGCCAGGCTGCTCTCGAACGGTTCGTCGAGCGGCAAATAGTCCAATTTGCGCTCGACCTGCGTGGCGTTCACGCCCATGTTGAGGATCAAGGTCTGTTTCTTCCCGAAGATCAGCGAAGGGCCGCCCATTACGCTCAAGGAGATCTGCTCCGCCAGCGCCACACCGATGCCCAGGTTGCCCCCCACATGTACGTCGCTCTCACCATCCCAATGGAAGTGGAAGAACGAGGAGACAACGGGGATGATATTGGAGCGTTCGGTCTCCAGCAAGAGCGAATAACCGAAGGTGGTATCGGAGACGACCTGGTACTCTTTCGGGGATTCGAGGAGAGAGGAAAGGGAAACGCCTACGCTCGTGCTCAGGATCAGCCCCCGGTCCACCGGCATGCGGAATACTTTCTTCGTCTCCAGCTTGGGGACCGGCCCGCTGTTCGGTGTTACCTGGACCAAACCTGCCAGGTCCGGCCGGTCGATGTAGTGCTCTTCCACGAGGCGGCCGTTCCGGTCCCAGTGTTTCCAAAGCCCGTAGGCTCCGCTGCGGCCCCAGACGTCGTTGTTGCTCGTGCCCAGTGCAGGGTCGGCGGGCGAACCCATGTAGTAGCCTTCAGCCTGTTTCAGCGGCGCACAATTATCGCACAACGTATCCGTGAGAAAGCCTTGTGGTGTAACCCAGCGGTCGTTGAAATAGCGCACCACTTTGCCGGGTTGCACTCCATCAGCGGTGGTGGGTTCCGCCAATTCGGTCTGGTCGTAGATCTCCACGTTCATCAGCAGGCTGGTGGCGCGCTCCTTGTCGATGGTCACGGTCTCGATGTACTCGAACGTGGCCTTGTCGATGTCCTCGGAGATCGTCCGGATACTTGCGATGTGCTGGTCCAGCTCCGTCCCATTGAAGCTCTTCGCAACGGCGTCCAGGTCCTCCCGCCTGCGCCTTGGTCCTGCGATCAGGATGTCGCTGTTCAGGTTGGCAAGCAGGCCTTCTTGTGAATCGTTGAGGCGTCGCGCTGCGGCGAGATGATCTTCCAGGTTGCGCTCCGTGCGCAATGCATATCCCTCCTCCATCACCCCGGGAACATTGGCGGTCAGGCTGGTGAGCAGGCTGTCCCGTTCCTTGCGGATCTGTGCCAGGGTCTTGTCGCGGCTCATCTTCAGGTCGTTCACGGTCTTCAAGGTCGCGTCCACGGCACGTACTTCACCCAGGATCCTGTCCAGTCCCTGATCGACATCCCTCTGTTGGGCGCGCAAGGGGAGCAGCTCGCGCTCCACCTCATCGGGGATCGAAGGGGCTGCACCGCCCATGTTGAACATACCGCCCATAGCGGTCTGCATCGCACTGATGTCGAAGGCCCCGAAGTTCAGGTTGCCGAAGAGCGACTGGGTCGAACCGAGGAAACTGCCGAAACCGCTGCCGAAGTTGGCCGAAACGGTGTCCTGGTCGATATGTGTGGTGGTCTTGGCGCGATAGACGAATTCGTTGATGTTCGTCATCTTCATCTCCACCACATCGCCCTGCCTCAGTTTAGGCTTGTCGATGGCGTGGCATTCGGTGCGGTCCTTCTTCTGCTCACACTTCATGTAACGGACAACTCCGGTGAGCTTGTCGTATTCAATGCGGACCTGTTGCGCCTCGGCAAGACTTGCGAGTGTGAGTCCGATCACGAGGAAGAGCGGGCGTTTCATGGTATCGTGCCAGGGTCGGCGGGTGTTTGTGGTCCGTTCGTTCGAAGGGTATCGTCACTGCTGCTTTTCCGCAAAGAGCGTCCAGCCGGAGATACGTTGATCACGATCGAGGTGGAAAAGGATGCCGTGCTGGACATAGAGGTCGATCTCGCCATCCATCGTCTGTAACGTGCGGTCCGGAGGCCCATAGGCTTTCATCATCTTCTCGATAGGGTCGGTCATTCCGATGCCCTTGGCACTTTCACCTGCATAACCGGGATGTGTGCCGCAGAGATAGAGCCAGTGGGTCTTCTGGGCTGCGTCAGTGCGGTCCGCGGCCAATTTCCAATGGTCTGCGGCCATGCGGTAGCTCAGTATGGTGCTGCCGCGGTAGTCCAGGTGCGGCGCATCGGCGAAACCGGTGGCCAGTTCGGACAAGGACTTGCCGTCGAGCTTTTCGATGGTCGCGTTACCGATCGCAGTTGCAGGGATCGGTACCGGCGCTTTTCCATCGATCGCCTGCAGGTTGCGCTGCGCGATCCAGCTGTTCTTCAACATCGGGTCCTGCAAGGTGGTCTTCGCTTTGGGAAGGTCACCGTTCCGCGCTTGAAGGATGGCTTCCAGGACAAGGTGTGTCCGTTCGTTCTTCGCCGGCAGCTTCCCGTGCTGCGCGATCCAATATGCAGCACTTCCGGGGTCGTCCCGCAGGAATGCGATGCAGGCGAGATCCGTCATCGCGGCATCCGAGGTGCGGTCCATCAGCAAGGTCTGTAGGAAGAGGTCCTCCGCCTTCTTGAGCAATTCTTCCTGGCTCGTACCATCGCCTCCACCGCGCCATTTCTCACGCAGGTCCAGTTCCACAGGGTAGGTGTAGTCGATCTTTCCAGCAGGTTCCAGTGCGATGGCTTGGAGCAGGTAACATGCTCCGGTGTTGGTGAAGAGCATGGGGTTGCGGAACCCTTCGGAAAGCAGCAGCTCGTACAGTTCCGCCGCATCATCATGCTGCCCAAGGATCAAGCGTTGGTCGGCCAATCGAAGGGCCATGGTCATTTCCTGGTAGTGAAGGAGGCCGTTACGCAGCAGTGCTTCGCGGTCGGTCCGGTCCGGATAGCCGCTCATTTTCGCGCTCCACCCATAGGTCCCGTAGAGCTTTTGCAACAGCGTATCGGCGACGAGCTCGGGAACATACCCTGCGATGTAAGCGAAGAACGCCCCGCGCTGGTCGGCCTGGGTCTCGAAAAGGTGGTAGGCCTTGTTGTTCGCAAAGGCCATGGCCATATCGGCCTTCGCCTGACTGTGGTCGCTGATGCGTTGGAAGTCCGCTCCCCAGCCGTGTCCCATACTGAAGTGCGCCAGTTCATGGCCCAGCAGGAAGGCCACTGCATCGTTGGTGCGCGCCCCGAAGGTGGCGCAGGTTTCCAATGCTTTCCGCTCCACCACGATCCGGGTGGGTTCATGGTTGAAATCGGTGAAGGCACCGGACGCACGTGCATTGGTATCATCGAATTCCAGCATTGGGGCGCCTTGCAGCAGCCCGGCAGCAGCGCACAATTTCCGGTAGATGGCCTGCACGGTGGCCTGATCGGGCGGGTTCGCGCTCCAAGCAGTGGGCAGGGCGCCCAATACAAGCATCAGGACCGTTGTTCGGGGCATGCGGCGCATGGGGCGGGTTTTCAGCTGGCTCAGGCAATATAGCACGCTGGGGAAGACAACGACCGTGCCACTGGAAGGCCACAACTGAACGCGTACCCACAAGTAGGGAGGCAAGCGCTTATGGACCGGGGAACCTCAGAAGCCGACACCCACCCCTACGCTGAAGAACGGCTGTGCGCCGTAAGGGCTCCGAAGGTCCTGGATCAGGTCCCACAAGATCTGGAAGGTGAGGTAGCTGTTGCCCCCAAGATGCTGTGAATAGCCGCCGCCCACGAGGAGGAAGGGGACCCATTCCCGCTGGGTCGTTTCGCCGAACGGGCTGTACAGCTCATAGCTCTGCGAGTTGTACTCGGCGTGCAGGAAGGCCTGTGGGATCACCCGATAGCGCGAGAACACCGACCAGCCATAGTTCGAGCTCTCGTACGATGGCGAATAGCGGTTGTCCTTGTAGTAGTAGTAGTTCAGGCCGATACCGCTGGACAATTTGCCCTTCTGATCGATCTTGTAGCCGACCAGCGGTGCAATACCGAGATTGGTCACCGTGCCGAACATCAGGCTTACGCCCCCACCGAAGTACAATCGGTCCTGCAGAGGGCGCGGGTCTTTCCGGGAATTCGCTGGCGGCGCGGGATCGGGCTCCTGGACATAGTCCTGGGCAGCTGCACCGGGACCGCAAAGAAGAAGGGCGCCAAGTAGGATGATACATTTCGTCATGCCACCGAAGATAGCGCACGTTTGCGGATGGCCCTCGGCGAATTGTGCTTCTGGAAGTGGATCACCAACAGAAGCCCACGCGCCAACATCCAGCCGAGGAACGCTGTCCAGATGGCGTGCAACTGCCAGCCCAGGGCGTCCGTACCCCACGCAAGCGGGACGAAAACGCCGAATGTGGCGATCAGCAGCACGTTCCGAAGGATCTTGCCATCACCCAGGCCTTTGTACACGCCATCGAACGCGAATGCCACCGCATTGACCGGTTGGGTGATCACCACCATCCAGAATACGCCGTGGAAGAGCGAAAGCACGGCGGCATCCTGGCTGAAGAGGCCGCCGATGTAACGGTATCCGGTCAGATAGATCAGCGCCAGCCCAGCGCCGATGTACACGCTCATGCGCACCACACGCCAGCTGACCCTATACACGCTTACCCGGTGCTTCATGCCCGCGAACCGACCTACCAGCACGCTGCCTGCTGCGGCATATCCATCGATGAAGAAAGCGCTGAACAGCCACACCTGCATGGCGATGCTGTGCGCTCCGATGTGTGCCTCGCTGTAACCGGTGGCGAAGCGGTTGCCCAGGTAGTAACAGGCGTTCAGCGCGATCGTCCGTGCGAAGAGGTTGCCGCTGAGCAGCCAGAGGCCCCAGAGCTCCGGATGTCGCCAGGTGCGTGGAAGAACCCGGAATGGCGTACGCATCACCATGATCGATACTGCGGTGATGAACATCACGGCCTGTGCGATCAAGCTGGCCCACGCACTGCCCACGATGCCCATGCCCGGGACCCCCAGGTGACCGAAGATCAATACGGGGTTCAAACCAAGGTTGACGGCGGCACCCAACAAGCTGATCCACATGCCCCAGTTCAGGTTCTGGATGCCGCGGAAGGCGCCGGTGATCGCGAAGGTGGCCAGCACGATCGGGAAGCCGAAGCTGCGAACATGGTAGTACTCCACCGCTTTACGAAGTACTTCGCCATCCGCATTGTAGAGCTTGAAGATCGGCTCCGAGAACAGGTTCGTTAAGGCGAAGAACCCGAAACCCAACGCCACGTTCATCCACACGGCGATAGGCACCAGGCCCGCGATCTCGGCAAGGCGCTGTTCCCCATAGTACCGTGATACGACGGCCAGTACCGCACTTCGCGTTTGTGCCAGGACCCAGACGACCAGCAGGAAGAAACTGCTCGCGATGCCGACTGCGGCGAGGTCCGCGGTTCCCAGTCGACCCACGAAGGCGGTGTCCACCAGCGAGATCAAAGGTTCGGCGATGCCGCTGATGATCGCAGGTACGGCGAGACGGTCAAGGTCGCGCGGTTCAAAGGGGCGGGGAATGCGGCGGACTTTCGGTGTGCGGCTCACTGGTCGACAAAGTTGCCGGTTGACCCCATGCCATGCGTATCGCCCTAACGCGTGTTTTCCACACGGTACAAGGTCCATGGCGCCGGGCCTTCGTTCCACGAGTACCAGCGCATCAAAAGCTCCACCCAGTGGGATTCCGTTCTCGCCAGCGGCTGCAATTGCAGGTTGTGGCGCGTAGCGAAATACGCTGCTTGCAGTGGGTGAGCGACCAGGAAGTCCAACTTCCCGATCATCAGCTCCGATGCCTCATGCGAGAAAACGACCTCTCCTGTTCCAGAAGGTCTATAGAAGTCCGGTAGAGCGATGCGCCAGGCGATCTCCGGCGGGATCATGTAGCCGATACGATCCCCCGGTCGCGCTTTGCGGTGCAACTCTTTGGCCAGTGTCGTTCGACCGATGCCCGCTGCGGAAGTCATGACCACGGCGAGGCCGGCAATATTGAGCATCGTACAAAGTCCGACGTAGACCAGGGCGGACCAACGTAACGCTGGACGGCGAAGGAGTGGTCGCAGCGCGTTCAATCCGAGGATCGACAACAACGGCACCAGATCGGCCAAGGGGAAAAGGAATCGCAATTCCTTGTGCGGAATGAAGGTGTGGACCATGACGTATGGGATGAGACACCACACCAGCAGATGCTTCGACTGCTTCAGGACCAGAAGTGCACCAGCCAGCAGGATCGCAATGCCGAGCGGTGGTATCGCATACTTCATAACCCATGGCGGGTAGTAGTACCACGGCAGTTCGTCGAAGGGATGTCCTGGGTTCCCCATGAAGCCCATGTGTATGTAGCGCCAAACGCTGAAAGTCGGCGTGCCGTAGAATGCGCTGTCCATCGCGAAGCCTGCCACGACCACAGCACCAGCGCCACTGATCAGCAGAAGCAGGTCGCGCACACCATCCTTCCGGACGATGGCCATCCATAGCATGGCGCAGAGCACGACAAGCCCCATCGGTGGGCGGCAAAGGACCATCACGCCGAACGCGACGCCAGCCCAGAGCAACCGTGCGGGGCTACGTTTCCCCAGGATCGCCGAAAGCCCGAACAGCAGGAAGATCCCGGACCAACCTTCCGAAGAGAACCGCACATGCAGGAACGGCAGGAACCAAAGGAAACAGGAGAGGACCATGTAGGTCTTGCGCAGGTCGACCGGGACTTGGTCCATGGTCGCTCGCACGAACCCTCGAACAGCGGCCAACGCGAGCAATGCCGTAAGCAAGCGCAACAGGAAGGTGCGAATGAACGGATCCACTGTACCGCACGCCGCAGCGACCTTGAACACGACGACCGCGATCCACGGTTGCAGCGATGAACGGATCCCCGTGTCGTACTCCCACGCCAAATGCGTGACCGGCATCTCCTCCAGTTTCGCCTGAGCGAACGCAATGATCTGGAAATGTTCGTCTGCGCTGTGGTATCCCGTGCTGCTCCATGCGGTGATGAGGTGCACCAATACGGCTGCAACGAGAACGTAACGGTGGAAGCGCGGTAGGCTCACTCCACGAAGGTGCGGAAAAGCGAACGGGCCCCGAAAGGCCCGCTCGATCTACTTCGAAGAAAGCTTCACGCCCGCTCCAGCTCCTCCCGCAACGCCGCCATGAACAGTTCCGTCGTGAGGTACTTGTCTGCAGCCACTTTGTCGCCGTGGATACATACGGCCAGGTCCTTGGTCATCTTGCCACTTTCCACCGTGCGGATGCAGACGGCCTCCAGTTTGTTGGCGAAGTCGATCAGGGCTTGGTTGCCATCCAACTTTCCACGGAAGGCCAGGCCGCGCGTCCACGCGAAGATGCTGGCGATCGGGTTGGTGCTCGTGGGTTTGCCCTGCTGGTGCTGGCGGTAGTGACGGGTCACCGTGCCGTGTGCGGCCTCGGCTTCCATCGTCTTGCCATCGGGGGTGATCAGTACGCTGGTCATCAAGCCCAATGATCCGAAGCCTTGTGCCACGGTGTCGCTCTGCACGTCGCCGTCGTAGTTCTTGCAGGCCCACACGTAACCGCCGCTCCACTTCATCGCGCTGGCCACCATGTCGTCGATCAAGCGGTGCTCGTACACGATGCCGGCCTCCTGGAACTTGGCCTTGAAGTGCTTCTGGTAGGTCTCTTCGAAGATGTCCTTGAAACGACCGTCATACTTCTTCAGGATCGTGTTCTTCGTGCTCAGGTAGAGCGGCCACTTCTTCGAGAGCGCCAGGTTGAAGCAGCTCATCGCGAAGCCCTCGATGCTCTCATCGGTGTTGTACATGCTCATGGCCACACCGTTGCCCTCGAAGTCGTATACGTTCCACGTCTGCACTTCGCCGCCGTCTTCCGGCGTGAAGGTCATGGTGAGCTTGCCCTTGCCCTTGATCACGGCATCGCTCGCGCGGTATTGATCACCGAAGGCGTGACGGCCGATGACGATCGGTTGTGTCCAGCCCGGCACCAGGCGTGGGATGTTGCTGATGACGATGGGCTCGCGGAACACGGTGCCGTTCAAAATGTTGCGGATCGTGCCGTTCGGGCTCTTCCACATCTGCTTCAACCCGAATTCCTTCACGCGTTCCTCATCCGGTGTGATCGTAGCGCACTTGATACCCACACTGTGTTTCAAGATGGCCTTGGCACTTTCCACGGTGATCTTGTCGTCTGTCTTGTCGCGGCTCTCGATGCCCAGGTCGTAGTACTCGATGGGAACGTCCACATACGGCAGGATCAATTCGTCCTTGATCCACTTCCAGATGATACGGGTCATCTCATCGCCGTCCAATTCAACGACGGGCTTCGCCACTTTGATCTTCGACATTTCTTGTGCTGGTTGTCAGTTCTTCCTTTCAGGGCACCGGATCGTGCAATGCGCAATTGCGAGGTTGCGAATTTACCGCTCTTCCGGAAGCGGTGCTTCGTAAGGTTGGGGGGTGTGACCTCCATAAGTGCCACGCTTCGTACTGCGCACGAAAACACCGTTCTCGAAATAGCTCTTGCGATAGACCTTCCCGTCACGATCGTAGTACAGGAATTCACCATCAGGACGACCATTTTCGTACCTCCCTCTATAGGTCACACTGCCATCGTTGCGCTGCATGATCGATTCTCCGTGGGGGCGCCCCTGTGCGCACGTCACGCTGGATCGCCCCATGCCCATGGGGAACGTGGTCATGTATCCACCGTTGTGCAGCGTTCCTGTCGAGTCCCGCAGGATGCGCTCGCCATGCATCTCCCCATCGCGGAACTCCCCGGTCCACTCGATAAGGCCGTTCGGGTGATAACTCTTGAGCGTTCCATGTAGTTGTCCGTTGCGATTCTCGAGGTCGTAATGAACGCGACCGCTCGGCCGGAAATAGATCTCATGCCCGTGTTTGATCCCCTTTCGGTAGTTGATCGAATGGATCTTTTGGCCGAGGCTGTCGTACTGGATAGCGATGCCCTGGCGTATCCCCTTCTGATAGGACACCGTCCATGTGACCCTTCCGCGAGCGTCGTACCACACCAGCTGGCCATGCGTCAAGCCCTTGCGATAGGTTTCGCGACCGACCGATCGGCCGGCGGTATCGTACGCCACTCCTTCACCCTTCGGGCGTCCGTCCTTACCGGTTCCGTAGATCCAGAACACACCGTTCCTTACCTCCGTGGTATCCGTGCTTTGTGCGGACAGCAATGTACTGGCGAGTGCGAGCAGAGCGGAGGCGATGGTTCTCAACTCGACATCGATTTGGGTCCGTTCACCCGAGATCCAGGTCCAGCTCCTCGCGCAACTTCAACAACGCCGGGTTCTTTTCCGCCATCAACTTGAACTTGTCCAGTGCGGTGAATCGTGGCTTCACTGCCACTTCCTCCTTGCGCACTTCCAATTCGAGGCCCATATCATCCAACTGACGGCGCAGGTGACCCAGAAGTTCGGGTTTCTCTTCGCGCATGTAGTTCTCCTGCACCGCGTTCACGATGGCGAACGAGATCTTCCCTGGACCGCTCACCTCCGGCTCGCGTGCCATCAACGTGGCGTGCAAACTATCCCGGCCGCGTTGTTTCTGGTTCAACGCGTAGTCGCGCCACACCTTCAGCAGGAGTGCCGGATTCACCACTTTCGACGAAGCCGGCATACCGATGCCGTTGTCGGATTCGAGCGTGACCGGTGCTGCTTCCACGGCGGCGGCGGCAACGGCGCTCTTGATGCTGACCTGGCCCGCCAGGCGGCGTTTCGGCGTGTAATCCGACGTGACCGGCATGCGCACAGCGGCTGATGCAACGGGCTGCTGCGCTTGTGCACCAAGAGGCATCGTTGGCGGTGGTGAAGTAGCCGAAGGCTGCACCACAACGACCGGTGCAGGCGATGTGGCGGCTGCTACGCTGAGGTCAGGACTTTTTTTTTGAGCCGATGGATCCTCCGTGGCGTTGATGCGGCAGAGCTGCACCATCGCGAGCTCCACCAGCAATCGGGGCTCCTTGCTGCTCTTGTACTGGCTATCGCATTGCGCCAAACGGTCCAAACCACGGACGAGCAACTCGCGATCCACGCGCTGGGCTTGTTCGCCGTACCGTGCGGTGAGGTCTTCGCTCACTTCCAACAAAGGCAACGTGCGCGGGTCCTGGCTCACCAGCAGGTCGCGGAAATGACGCGCCAGCCCTGCCACGAAGAGATGCCCATCGAAGCCTTGTTGCAGGATGCTGTTGTATTCCACCAGCACACCGGGTATGTCGCCCCTGGTCACGCTATCCGTGATGCGGAAGTAGTGCTCGTGGTCCAGCACGTTCAGGTTCTTCACCACATCCTGGTAGGTGAGCCTGTTGCCGCTGAAGCTCACGAGTTGGTCGAAGATGGAGAGCGCATCGCGCAAGCCGCCATCGGCTTTCTGCGCGATCACGTGCAAGGCTTGCGCTTCGGCATCGATCCCTTCCTTCTGCGCTATCCCCGCCAAGTGCTTGCTGATGTCCGAGATCATGATCCGCCGGAAATCGAACACCTGGCAACGGCTCAGGATGGTGGGCAGGATCTTGTGCTTCTCGGTGGTGGCCAGGATGAAGATGGCGTAGGAGGGAGGTTCCTCCAAGGTCTTCAGGAACGCGTTGAAGGCCGCCTGGCTGAGCATGTGCACCTCGTCGATGATGTACACCTTCTTGGTGCCCACCTGCGGCGCTATGCTCACCTGCAGGATCAGGTTCCGGATGTCGTCGACACTGTTGTTGCTGGCTGCATCCAATTCGAAGATGCTCAGCGAATGTCCTTCCTCGAAGGTCTTGCACGGAGCACACTTTCCGCACGCCACGAGATCCTCGCCGAGGTTCTCGCAGTTGATCGTTCGGGCCAGGATCCGGGCACAGGTGGTCTTGCCCACGCCGCGTGGACCAGTGAACAGGAAGGCCTGCGCCAGATGGCCACTTTTGATGGCATTCTGCAGCGTGCTGGTCACAGCTTCCTGGCCCACCACCGTATCGAAGGTGGCCGGCCGGTACTTGCGCGCGCTGACGACGAACTGCTCCATAGAACGGGGCGAAGATAGACGGGTGCGGTGCCCAGCTCGGTGCCGGATATCAACAGCTGTGGAAAGCCGCCAGGTACCCCGGCGTTACTCAGGTCATTCCGCGCTCCTGCAGGAGGGCTTCCACCTTTCCGAGCCTGATCCTGTTCTTCCTCGCGATGGGCAGATAGACCAAGGGAAGGAAGCTCAAGAGCCCCGCTCCGCTTCGGACGGTGCTGTAGATCGCTATGCCGAGCAAGACGCCGATCAGCACAGCGTCCATGATCTTCAAAGGCCGGAGCCGCTTGGCTTCCCGCACCAGATCCTCGTTCGTCAGTTCGGCAGGTTCCTTCGATGCCATAGCGCTGGGGTGTTCCGGCCATGCCACTTGGTATTCATGGCCAGCCGCGTGTCACGAAGTTATTGTTGCACCGATCCACCCCGTTGAGCGGCTGGTCCAGGGCTTTTGCCGCTATTCTGCTGGGATCCAACTGATTGATTTTCCGGAGGATCTTCTTACATTTGCGCCCCAAATCAACCGACAGGTACAATGGCCAACCGGTACGAAACCGTCTTCATCTTAACTCCCGTTTTGTCTGAGGACCAGACAAAGGAGGCGGTAAAGAAGTTCAAAGACCTGATCAAAGCAGGCAGTGGTAAGGTCCACCACGAAGAGAACTGGGGGATGCGCAAGCTCGCTTATCCCATCCAGAAGAAGTCCTCGGGCTTCTACCACCTGATCGAGTTCGAAAGCGAGACCTCTCTCGTTGCCAAGCTCGAGACCGAATACCGTCGTGATGAACGCGTGATCCGGTTCCTGACCACCGTGATGGACAAACACCATCTCGCCTTCGCTGAGAAACGTCGCACCAAGCGGACCGCCAAGAAGGAGACCGCAGAACCAACGAACGCATAAGCCATGGCCGCAGACAACAGCGAGATCCGGTATCTCACCCCGATCGCCATCGAGACCAAGAAGGACAAGTATTGTCGCTTCAAGAAGATGGGGATCACCTATATCGATTACAAGGACGCGGACTTCCTGCTGCGCTTCGTGAACGAACAGGGCAAGATCCTGCCCCGTCGCCTCACAGGGACCAGCCTCAAGTACCAGCGCAAGGTCGGCCAGGCCATCAAGCGCAGCCGTCACTTGGCCTTGATGCCGTACGTGGCCGATATGCTTAAGTAAGAACCTTCAAGAGCAACGACCATGGAAGTCATCCTGAAACAAGACGTCGAGCACCTCGGTTACGCCAATGACCTGGTGAAGGTGCGCGAGGGTTATGCACGCAACTTCCTGCTACCCCGTGGCCTCGCTGTGAGCGCTACCGAAAGCGAGAAGAAGCAGCTGGCCGAGACCATGAAGCAACGCGCCCACAAAGAGGCCAAGATCAAGGCGGAAGCCGAGAAAATGGCCAACGGGCTCGCCGACAAGACCCTGAAGATCGGCGCCAAGGCCGGTGAAAAGGGAAAGATCTTCGGCAGTGTGAACACCATCCAGATCGCGGACGCCATCCGTGCCCTCGGATTCGAGGTGGATCGCAAGAACATCAAGCTGAAAGGAGAGGCCATCAAGTCCCTCGGGAAGTACGAGGCTGAAGTGGCGTTCCACCGTGACGTGATCAAGACCATCCCCTTCGAGGTGGTGGAGGAGTGATCTCCGAGCGAATACTTACCAGAAGGGTCCGCCGAACGGCGGACCCTTTTTCATTGCTCTCGCCAAGGAAGCCGACCTTCGCTCAGCATGCCCATCGTAACGCACATCGCCCTCTTCCCCCTCAGCATCCCGCTGAAAGCGCCCTTCGTCACCTCCCTCGGTGCGCTGGACGCTGTGGAGAGCGTCATCGTGCGGGTCACCACTGAAGATGGGCTCACCGGGTGGGGCGAATGCAACCCGTTCTGGTCCATCAACGGCGAAACGCAGGAGACCTGCTTGGCCGTGGGGAAACACATCGCCCGCGCCCTGGTCGGTCATGATGCCACTGACATCGAAGGCCTGCACGCGCGTATGGACCGCCTGATCTTCGCCAACAACAGCATCAAGGGCGCATTCGATATAGCCTGCCACGATATCGCTGCACAAGCTGCGGGGCTGCCTTTGCATCGCTACCTCGGTGGAACGAAGGACCGCTCGTTGATCACGGACTATACCGTGAGCCTTGGGACGAAGGAGAGGATGGCAGCCGATGCACAGGCCATCATCGATAACGGGTTCCAGGTGATCAAGGTGAAGCTCGGTGGCACCCCGCAGGCGGACATCGAACGCATCCTGGCCATCCGCGGCGCGATCGGCGGGAAGATCCCCCTACGCATCGATGCGAACCAAGGCTGGTCGCCGGAGCAGGCGATCCTCGTGCTGAATGCCTTGGGCGATGCGAACATCCAGCATTGTGAAGAGCCCATTCCGCGCTGGCAGTTCATGGAGCTGGGCCGGGTGAAGGAGGCTTCACCGATACCGATCATGGCCGATGAGAGCTGTTGCGACCACCACGATGCGGATCGGTTGATCCAACTCGGCGCCTGTCAGCGGTTCAACATCAAGCTCGGCAAGAGCGGTGGGCTCTTCAAAGCGAAGAAGATCATCGCGCTCGCCGAACAAGCCGGCATGGAGGTGCAGATCGGTGGCTTCCTTGAATCACGCCTGGCATGGACGGCGGCGGCCCACCTCGCGTTGACCAGCGAAGCCGTCCTATTCTGCGACATGGACACGCCACTCATGTTCACCATGGATCCGGTGGTCGGCGGCATCACCTACCACGCAGGTGGCCGGGTCGAAGTCCCCCGAACAGCAGGCCTGGGTGCTTCGATCGATCCCACCCATCTGGCCTCTGCGATCCACGTGTGTTGATCACATCAGGATGTTGTTCTGCGCCTGCAACGGCTTGGGGACATCCGTTTCACCCAGCATTTCCCGCAGATCGATCTCGATCGTTCGGGTGATCGCCGTGATGGGCACATCGTTCGCACCGCCCTCGAAGGGGTTCTCGGTGCTTTCACCGATCCGTTCCATCATGTTGAACACCCACGCCACGAGCGCGCTGAAGGGCACGGCCAGCCAGATGTAACCATCACCCAGTTTGGCGAATTCGCCCAACATGCCGAAGGGTACGAGGTTGATGAACAACCGCGTGAACATCAGGTTCAAGGTGGCGAATTGACGGGGATAGGGGAAGTTCTTGATGCGCTCGCACTTGCCTTGTTGGGCATACAGGTCCACGATCAGCTTCTCCAGTTCCATGTGGCGGAAGTCCTCGATCAGCCCCCTGTCCAGAAGCTCGCGCAGGTCTTTGGATTGCATGGCGAGGACGTGTGTGGCGGGGTTGCTCTTTCCCAGTACGCTCGCTTTCTCTTCATTGGTGATCAACCCTGTCAAGGCATCATCCACCTTGTTCTCCACCTCATCCACAGTATACCATTTGCGGTACTCGCGGTTATAGCTCTTGATCATGTGTTCCCAAGCCTTCGGTTGGCGAAGCTGGAACCGCAGCGCATGCAGCCAGGCAAGGTGGCGGTGGATCAACCGTGCATGGATCCGGTGCAGCTCATCGTGGGCAACGGGGCCCTGTGCATGCTTCGGGCTCACGAAGTCCATGACCATGATGCCCCATGCCCGGCTGCTGTTGACGATCGCCCCGTAGATCTGTCGTGCCTCCCACAACCTGTCGTAGGAGGCGTTGTTCTTGAAGCCTGTGATGAAGGCCACCGCTGTGCCCACCAGCGCGATGGGCACCCAGGGAATGGTGAGCCATTTCCAACCCAAGCCCACGTAGAACAGCGTGGGTACAATGGAGAGGAAAAGGTACCAATAGATGTCCCGCCGGGTCCATTTGATGACCTCGGTGAACGTGAAGCGGCGACCAGTGTGCATGACCTTGGGAGCGCTAACGGACCATGAGCGGCCCGTTCGCGCCCGGATGTAGGAATGCGGAAAGATGATGATCGTCAGTCGACCATGACCCCATCCAACTACTTTTGCCCCATGGTACGGGCAACGACCGGGGTTGTGCTCGGCATGTTCCTCAGCATGCTGTTGGCCCCATTGGTCGTCCTGGTCGAATTCCATGTCCATCGCGCCGCCATCGAGAAGGAGTTGTGCGTGCAGCGCGATGTTGTGGCATCGATGCGTACATGCCACGGTGAATGCCAGCTTTCCAAGCGATTCAGGGCGCTGGAACGTGAGTCGGAAGCCGGCTTTCCAAGGGAGACGATCCAGATGCGCGTAGAACCCCAGGTCCCGATAGGTGCCAAGGTGGATGCCGTTCCACTTCGCGCGACGCAACGCTTTTTCCCACGGCACCTTGCTGGGTTGAAGACCGGCTTCCTGTTCCCGACGGACCACGTGCCACGAGGTTGAAGAGGGACAACCTGCCTCCGCCTGATGCGGACGCGGGTGCATTGTACTTCTTCAAACCTGTTCAACATGAAGACCGTTCTGGTCGCATGGATGCTGCTGGTCATGCCATCCATCGGCCTTGGATGCGATGTGTGCGGGATCTTCCTCGGGATACGACCGTACGACCGCACCAGTTCAATATCGCTCCTGTGGCGTTACCGCCATCTGGAGGGTGATGTCCTCGTTCCGGCAACACCAAGTGCCGTAGAGAAGCATGGCGGGCACGCACCGCCCTCCTCGACCGCCCGGACGATGCACTACCGCGAGCTCTACCAAGTGGCGGAGCTTCGCGCCGATCTCTGGCTGCACGATCGTTTCGCCTTGCTCGTGGGCCTTCCGGTGGTGAACAACTACCGCGCCGTCGATGGCGTGGTCAGCAGCGACCTCTATGGCGTGGGGGATCCATTGCTCATCGGCCGTTACCAACTGGTGAACACCAAGTGCCTGACCCCTGATGAACGTGTGGTCCATCGCATCATGCTGGGAGCCGGCGTGAAGGTCCCCTTGGGCCGCAGCGACCTCACGTACGAAGGCAGAACGGTCGAAGCCGACCAGCAGCCTGGCACCGGCACATGGGACTTGCTTGGCACTGCGGAGTACTCGGTACGCTACAAAAGAAATGGTGCGGCTTTCACGCTTGTCGGTCGCTGGAATTCCGCCAATGCCGATGGTTACCAACTTGGTCATGGTATCAGTACCACGGCCGAGGGGTTCCATCGGTTCGACATCAACGAGGACTGGAAAGTGATGCCCAGTTTGGGCGTGTATCACGAATTGTCCGGTATGGATATCACCAACGGGGTCCCTGACGCGGGCACCGGCGGTTCAACACTCTTCACCCACGTAGGATCCCGCGTGTGGTGGCGTTCCTGGGCGTTCTCAGCTACCTTCCAATACGCCGTTGCGTATAACTTGGGCGAGCTGATGATCCCCAACCGGGAACGTATTGTCCTAGGGATGACGTACAACATCATCAAGTAACCCAAGACGACATGACAACGAAGACCCTTGCGATCATCGCCATCGGTTCCCTCACACTGCATGCCTGCAAACGCGAAAAGGACGAGCCCATACCGCCCGCTGCTACAACAGGTACGGTAGCGCTCAAGTTCACCCTCATGCACGGTACCGATCCATTCAGCTTGAATACGAACTACGTGGACGGGGCCGGGAACACATTCCAGTTCTCCAAGGTCAAATTCTACGCATCGGACATCCACTTGACCGACCATCATGATGCGGTACTGGCCGAATTCCACGATACCTATCTGTTGGTGGATGCCAGTGCGGCGAACAACGAATTCACCTTGGGCAGCATGGCACCGGCAGAAATCCATGAAGCGCATATCACGCTGGGGCTGGAACCGGTAGTGAACGCTTCGGATCCCATGACCGCTGAGGCGCCCTTGAACGACCCGGACATGATGTGGGCCTGGAGCACGAGCGCCGGTCGTATGTTCCTGAAGCTTGAAGGACGGGTGGACGGCAATGCCGATGGTGATGTTGAGGATGAACAGGACATTCCCTTCTTCTACCATTGCCTGAACAACCCCGACCTCTTGCGCGAGACCCACGCACATTTGCATGCGGAGGTCGTCGCTGGTGGCACTGCACGCATGAATGCGAAGGTGGACATGGCCGTCGTTGTCTCCGGCTTGGACTTCTTGACGAATCCGGCTGCCATGGATGGCGGAGTGGATTGCATGGAGGCGATGGACAGCCTCGCTGTTTCCATCGACGAATTGTAATGGCATTCCCGATCATTGGGTGAGAACGGGCGGGTCTTTCAACAACGACCCGCCCGACCATTTCCGATCCCCCGGTCGGGCTATTCCACAGGCTTTACCTTTGCGGCTGCCTGCCACCGGGTAAGGCGTAACCACCTGCTTAGGAATGAGCCAGATCTTCGACCTAGACATGATCAAAGCGGTCTACAGCCGCTTTCCTTCCCGTATCGCCGCTGCCCGCAAGGCCGTTGGCAAGCCGCTCACGCTCACCGAGAAGATCCTCTATGCCCACCTGTGGGATGGCGAGGCGAAGCAGGCCTTCGGTCGTGGTAAGGACTACGTCGATTTCGCCCCGGACCGTGTGACCATGCAGGACGCCACCGCGCAGATGGCCCTGCTCCAGTTCAGCACAACCGGTCGCAAGAAGGTGGCCGTGCCCAGCACCGTGCACTGCGATCACCTGATCCAGGCCCGTGTGGGCGCCAAGCAGGACCTGCAGGACGCGCTCAACAAGAGCAACGAGGTCTTCAACTTCCTGGAGAGCATCAGCAACAAGTACGGCATCGGCTTCTGGAAACCCGGCGCGGGCATCATCCACCAGGTGATGCTGGAGAACTACGCCTTCCCCGGCGGCATGATGATCGGCACCGACAGCCATACGGTGAATGCCGGCGGACTGGGTATGGTGGCCATCGGCGTGGGCGGCGCTGACGCCTGCGATGTGATGAGCGGTCTGCCCTGGGAGCTCAAGTTCCCCAAGCTCATCGGCGTGAAGCTCACCGGTAAGCTCAGCGGCTGGGCCAGCCCCAAGGATGTGATCCTGAAGGTGGCGGGCATCCTCACCGTGAAAGGCGGCACCGGCGCCATTGTGGAGTATTTCGGCCCCGGGGCTGAGAGCATGAGCTGCACGGGCAAGGGCACCATCGCCAACATGGGCGCCGAGATCGGGGCCACCACCAGCACCTTCGGCTACGACGACAGCATGCGCCGCTACCTGAAGGCCACCGGCCGCGCGGAAGTGGCCGCCATGGCCGACAAGATCGCGGCGGACCTCACCGGCGATCCCGAGGTGTATGCCGATCCCGCCAAGTACTTCGATCAGGTGATCGAGATCGACCTGAACACCTTGAGTCCGCATTTGAACGGCCCATTCACGCCCGATCTGGCCACGCCGGTGAGCGAGATGAAGGCCAAGGCCACCGCCAACGGCTGGCCCGTGGACATCGAATGGGCACTGATCGGTTCCTGCACCAACTCCAGCTACGAGGACATCAGCCGCGCCGCCAGCATCGTGGCGGATGCCGCGAAAAAGGGCCTGAAGTCGAAGTCGCACCTGGGCATCAACCCCGGGTCCGAACAGGTGCGCTACACCATTGAGCGCGACGGCTTCATCGATACCTTCGAGAAGAGCGGCGCGACGATCTTCACGAACGCCTGCGGCCCCTGCATCGGCCAGTGGGCGAGGGAAGGGGCGGACAAGCAGGAGAAGAACTCCATCGTCCACTCCTTCAACCGCAACTTCGCCAAGCGCGCGGACGGCAACCCCAACACGCACGCCTTCGTGGCCTCGCCGGAAATGGTGGCCGCCATCGCCATCAGCGGCAAGCTCACCTTCGATCCCCTCAACGACACCCTCACCAACGACAAGGGGGAACAGGTGAAGCTGGCCGAGCCCACTGGCTTTGAACTTCCCCCGAAAGGCTTCGCCGTGGAGGACGCGGGTTACCAGGCACCGGCTGCGGACGGCAGCACGGTGAACGTGGTGGTGAAGCCCGACAGCCAGCGCCTGCAGCTGCTCGAGCCCTTCCCGGCCTGGAACGGCAAGAACATCACCGGCGCGGTGCTCCTCATCAAAGCGAAAGGGAAGTGCACCACCGACCACATCAGCATGGCCGGTACCTGGTTGCGCTACCGCGGCCACCTGGACAACATCAGCAACAACACGTTGATCGGTGCCACGAACGCTTTCAACGGTGAGGCCGACAAGGTGAAGAACCAGCTCACCGGGGAATACGGCCCGGTGCCTGCCACACAGCGCGCCTACAAGGCCGCGGGGATCACCAGCATCGTGGTGGGCGACCAGAACTACGGCGAAGGCAGCAGTCGTGAACATGCCGCCATGCAGCCGCGTCACCTGGGCGTGGCCGCCGTGCTTGTGAAGAGCTTCGCGCGCATCCACGAGACCAACCTGAAGAAGCAGGGTATGCTCGCGCTCACCTTCAGCAACGAGGCCGACTACGACAAGATCCAGGAGGACGACCGCATCGACTTCACGGACCTCACGGCCTTCGCTCCGGGCAAACCGCTCACCTTGGTGTTGACCCACAAGGACGGTAGCAAGGACACGATCCTGGTGAACCATACCTACAACGAGCAGCAGATCGAGTGGTTCAAGGCCGGTGGTGCGCTCAACATCATCCGCGCGCAGCAGAAGATGTAAAAAGCCCGACCAACATGGCAGTGCACAGTTCAGGAAAGATCCTGGTCCCTATCCTGCTGCTCGTGCATGCGATCGACAGCAATGCACAGGTCGATCTAGGCGTGAAGGTCGGCGCGAACTACAACGTTTGGAGCCCGATCGAGTTCAATTGGTACCAGATCGGTACCTACCCGGCGGCAACCTATTCCGGTACCGGTTACCACGTCGGTGGACTTCTGCGGGCACCCATTTCCGATAACCTTGCCTTCCACTGTGAACTCCTCTATTCCGCACGCGATGTGCGGCATGATATGGACGCCACGATCGACTACTTCGATGGCTTCGTCGACCATACACAACGCGTCCATGGTTCGGACGAGTTCAGGCTCCGTTATCTCGATCTGCCGCTATTGCTCTCCCTGCGTTCTGGGCGTCATCTCAACCTGCAGTTGGGGCCGGTCATTGGATTCGGCCTCAACTTCCAGCGCAAAGGCTCGTTCACAGTGGAAGAAACCTTCTCGGGATCCACGGACACCGAGATCATCGCCTATGACCTCTCCGAGCCGGTGATCTCGGAGAACGTTGATATGGGTATCGCAGTGGGTTTGGGGTATGAATGGGACGGCGGTTTCCAACTGGGGCTTCGCTACATGCGGGGCCTTACCACTACCGGTATTCCCGATACCCCGGTCTATTCGAGCGACCAGGGCGATGGGATCCACCAGAACGTCTTCCAGTTCTCGGCGGGTTACTGGTTGACGAAGGTCGAGCAGCATTCCGGTTTAGAATAGGCTCCATTGGACCTTCCACTTGGAAGATCGGCGGGAACCCCTAGTTTTGATCTACCACAGAACCAAAACACAACAACATGAAACGTATCGTAATGAGTTTGGCCGCCGTTGCGTTGGCAGGTGGCATGATGGCACAGTCCAGCCGCCTTTCTCTCGGTGTTGAACTGGCCTTTCCTTCAGGCGATTGGGCCGACTTCATAGGCATGGGTGTTGGTGGTACCCTCGGCTTCGAGATGCCTTTGGGGGACAAGCTGGGGTTGATGGCCCAGGCCGGTTATCTGCGGTTCGGGGGCAAGGAATACGAACCCGCTCCAGGTGTTACCATCGAAAGCGATGGCAGTGGTGTGGCACCGATCCAGGTGGGCGCCAAGTTCTACTTCTCGGACAACCAGGAAGGTGCATACTTGGGACTGCTGACCGGCTTGCATATGGTGGCGTCAACGACCACCAATACTGCTGGTGAGGAAGTGACCGAGACCGATTCGAACTTCGGTGTGGCACCGCTGTTCGGCTACATTTTGGGTGAGAATATCGACCTGGCCGTTCGCTACCAGATGATCTTTGCCGAAGGTGTGGACGATAATTTCGAAGAGACCACGGTGACCAACAGTTACATCGGGATCCGAGCCGCCTATATGTTCGGCGATCGATGATCTGAACTGACCATTGCACTGAAGGGCGGCATTTTGCCGCCCTTTTGCATTCCCGGATGGCGATCCGCTGGAGCTTCGGCACGGTCTTCGCCTTCGGCCGGTCCAGATGGTCTTTCCATGAAGCCTGACCTCACTATCTTGGCCCTCCTTCAAAACCGGGAAAGCCGTTCAGCGGACCTGTACCAATGCCTACGCCGGGCTACGGCGCACTACGCATGAGAACCGTTCTACTCGCCTTCGCCCAGATCCTCCTGGCCCTACCTTCCAGCGCACAGGATAAGTTCGACCACGACCGCAACTGGGTCACCAACGGCGATTTCGAAGCCGTGGAAGGCAAGAAGCTCAAACGCGCCGGTGGCATCATCTACGCTACCGGCTGGGACTCTCCCACCAAGAAGAGCGCCGACCTTTTCAGCGAGGGCGCTTCCGTGGAAAGCATGGTCTCCTCACCAAAGAATTTCGCCGGTGAGCAGACGGCCTTGAGCGGCACGAACTACGCCGGTGTGCGTTGGTGGAGCTACCAGAACAAGGAAGCCCGTTCCTACCTGCAGACCAAGCTGGTCAAGCCCATGAAGAAGGATTCGCTCTACTGCGTCCGCTATTACACGAACCTCGGCGACCTCAGCAAGTATGCGACTGCCGAACAGGGCGTGTACATCGGGAAACAGAAGATCGAGAAAGAGGATGAGGCCAGCCTGTCCTACGAGGTGAAGGTCCCCAACCTCCGTACCAAGGTGTACGATGATATGTTCAGCTGGCAGGGTGTGTGCGGTGCCTACCAGGCCGAGGGTTTTGAGCAGTACATCGTCATCGGCAATTTCACACCCAACGAGAAGACCACGAACGTCAAGACCAAGCGTCCGCGCGGAGAGACCCGCCAACAGGTCTTCAGTGCATACTACTACATCGACAATGTGGAGGTATATCCCATCAAGAACAGGGGCGAGTGCACCTGTGAGCAGCTCGACAAGGCCGAGAGCGAGTACATCTACAGCCGCAAGGGGACCATCAATCCGAGCTTGAAGCCGGTGGACAAAGTGGATCAGCAGGTATTCTACTTCAAGCGTTTCCAACGCAGTTTCGATACCTCCATGGAGAGCTGGCTGAACGATATGGTAGGTTCCATGAAGGCGGATGAGGCCTTCAAGGTGAAGCTCGTCGGACACATGGATGCCACGGAAATGGAACGTACGCGGGTCCGCCCCGATCTGTTGCTCCTGGCCAAAGAGCGCGCTGAGGCCGTGAAGGCAGCGTTGGTGGAAGCCGGTATCGATGCCGCCCGGATCTCCGTGGATTCCAAGGCCGGCGACGTACCTGCGGATGATGCCGGAACCGACCTTGCCATGAGCAAGAACCGCAGGGTGGAGGTGGAGATCGTGAAGTAACCCCCGAGAACGATCGTTGGAATGCCCGGCCTTGGTCGGGCATTCTCTTTTCGCGCCATCCCCCGCAAGCCCCCCAGCACTACCTTGCTGCCGTGGTGAAAGGAGATAAACGCATCATCCGCGGCTGGACCATGTACGATTGGGCCAACTCGGTCTATTCGCTCACCATCACCTCGGCTGTATTCCCGCTCTTCTACGCTGCCGTCACCACGAACAGCGACAGTGGAGCGGATCTCGTGTTGGAGCGCTACGGACTCCCCGCAAGCTCGCTCTATTCCTACGCTTTGTCCGCCGGATTCCTGCTCGTTGCGTTGATCTCGCCGATCCTCAGTGGTATCGCGGATAGCACCGGCCAGAAAAAGACGTTCCTGAAGGGGTTCTGCTACCTGGGTGCGGCCAGTTGTGCGGGGCTCTTCTTCTTCAGCATGGAGATCATCTGGGTGGGCCTCACGCTCGTCATGCTCGCCTGTGCGGGCTTCAGCGGTAGCCTGATCTTCTACGATGCCTTCCTGCCGGAGATAGCCGAGCCCAAGGACCACGACAGGATCAGCGCACGGGGCTACACCATGGGCTATATCGGCAGTGTTCTTCTGCTGATCATCAACCTGCTGATGGTGATGAAGCCCGACCTGTTCGGTATCCCCGATCGTGACGGTCTGCCAGCGCGGATCAGCTTCCTGACGGTCGCGCTCTGGTGGGCCGGCTTCGCGCAGTTCGCCTTCCGCGTGCTTCCTGATGATCAATACGGCCGCAAGCCGCATGGAAATGTGATCGTGAACGGCTATCGCGAGCTGCGGAAGGTGTGGAAGGAATTGCAGAGCACCAAGCGGCTCAACAGCTACCTCATGGCCTTCTTCGTGCTCAACATGGGCATCCAGACCGTGATGTATCTGGCGGTGACCTATGCCAAACAGGAGATCCAGGAGATGGATGCGAACGGCGTGGCGGGGCCGATCGGCGATAGCAGCTTGATCATCTCCATCCTCTTGATCCAATTGGTCGCCATTGTGGGTGCTTTCCTTTTCGTGTGGATCAGTAAGCGGCTCGGTAACATCAGTGCCCTGATGATCGGCTGTTCGGTATGGATCATCCTGTGCATCGGCGCCTACCGCATCCATTGGGCGCATGAGTTCTATGTGCTCGCTTGTGGGGTCGGCTTGGTGATGGGGGGCAGCCAGGCGTTATCCCGCAGCACCTATTCCAAGTTCCTGCCCGAGACCATCGACCACGCCTCGTACTTCGCCTTCTACGATGTCAGCTTCTACTTGAGCACGGTGCTGGGCACCTTCGCCTACGGCATGGTCTTCCAGCTCACCGGGGACCTGCGGAACACCGTGATCATCATCGGCAGTTTCTTCGTCGTGGGCCTGGTGCTGCTCTTCATGGTGCCGAAGAAGGAAGTGGCCATAGTGGCGGCCGAGGACTAGGAGCGCCGCTGCTACCTTCGCCGCTGTAAGTAACGGATGACATGAGCGAACAGGCGAATTGGGATGTGGTGATCGTCGGCGGCGGCATAGTCGGTGCTGCGACCTTGTACAAGCTGCAGACGCGCTTCCCGCGTTTGAGGATCCTCCTCGTCGAAAAGGAGAAAGCCCTCGCCGATCACCAGACCGGACGTAACAGCGGTGTCATCCACAGCGGCATCTACTACAAGCCGGGCAGTTTCAAAGCGAAGAACTGCGTAACGGGTCGTCGGGAGTTGGTCGCCTTTGCGAAGGACCACGGCATCAAACACGATATCTGTGGCAAGCTGATCGTGGCGATGGAGAAGGAGGAACTTCCTCGCCTGGAGAAGATCTACCAGACGGGCGTGGCCAATGGTATCGAGGGTATGGAACGCATCACGCCTGACCAGATCAAGGAGATCGAACCGTACTGCGCTGGGGTGGCCGGGGTGCGCGTAGGGTGCACGGGTATCATCGATTTCCGTGGCGCGACGGAGAAGATGGCGGCGATCGCCCTCGCACTGAACCAGAACAGCAAAGTGAGCCTGGGAGAGGAATTCCTCGGTGCGGACCAGACCGCGACCAGCACGGTCGTGCGCACCTCCAACGGCACGTACAACACCCGCTACACCATCTTCTGCGGCGGCCTCCAAAGCGATCGATTGGCCCGTGCGGATGGTGCCAGGGTGAAAGAGCGGATCGTCGGCTTCCGTGGTGATTACTACGACCTCACGGAACAAGGCAAGCACAAGGTGAGACACCTGATCTATCCTGTGCCCGATCCACGCTTCCCCTTCCTTGGGGTGCATTTCACGCGGATGACGGATGGCAGCATCGAATGTGGGCCGAACGCCGTCTTCACCTTCAAGCGTGAAGGCTACGGCAAGACCGATTTCGACCTGAAGGATACCATGGACGCTCTTTCCTACGGGGGCACCTGGAAACTCTTCTTCAAGAACATGGGCTACGGCATCGATGAATACCGCCGGGCCTTCAGCAAACGCCTGTTCCTGCGCACGCTACAACGCTTGGTACCATCACTGACCATGGATGACATCAAACCGGGTCGTGCGGGTGTGCGAGCCATGCTCTTGGGCACCGACGGCAACATGGTCGACGATTTCCGCATCGAACGGCGCGGCAACCACATCCACGTGCTGAATGCCCCGTCACCAGCGGCGACCGCCGCGTTGGCCATCGGTGAGCAGATCGTCGGCATGGCCGTGGACCAACTCCATATCAGTGAGGTGGCCGCGGTCAACTGATCCCTTTGCAAGGCTCCCCTAAGACTGCCTCGGGCTTGGCCCAGCGGGAGACGGGGCGGGGTGAGGTCAGACGATCCGGTACTGCTCGTTCACCTCGGTCCAATTCCAGAGGAAATAGCCCATCAGGCCATTGAGCCGTTTCAGGATGATCGGGTTGGGTGCTTTCATCTCCCGGAAGTAGGCATCCTGGAAGCAGAAGAGGTCATACCGATGGAAGAGCACCTTGCCCATGGCGTACACCGTGTTCTTGCTCGGGAAATTCAACCGTTCCATCTGGCTTTGCAATGCACGCACCTCGACCTCGACCTCGGCATTCGAACGGCCCGAAGCTTGGGCGAACTTTGAAATGGCCAGTGCGGACATGCGCTTGTCCAAGCCGGGGCCGAGGATCCGTTGCGCTTCCATCAGGTTCCCGGCGAGCACGATCAGGGCGAACGCATCCGTGTCGCTTTCTGCTACGGCGGGGTTCACCAGGAACTCGGGAGATTCGTTGATCTCCGCCGCCACAGCGGGAAATCCCTCCTCGGTGAGTTCCAACACGGCATTCACGAACACGTTGGCCAACTTCTCCTCCGAGATCTTCTTCTTGCCGAACAGCGTTGCGATCATGGTCTCTACGTTCCTGCGAAGTTCGACGGAACCGCGAGGTGGATCGATGGACCGCCAGCCCCTATTTTTAACAACGTTATCCACCTTCGAACACGAACATGAAGATCATCCTGGACCAATTGGCCGACTATGGACTTTGGGCCAACACCCGCTTTGTGCAACGCTTGCAACGCGAGGCGGACGAGGTACTGGACCGCAACGTGCCGAGCAGTTTTCCATCGCTCCGGTCCACCTTGCTGCACATTCGCGATGCGGAGAACGCATGGCACGCAAGACTTCGCGGGGTTCCTGTGATATGGCCTGCCTCTCCGGAGCGCGCCATTGAAGACCTGTTGAAGTATACCCTGCAATTGAGGGACCTGGCCAGGTCGTATGACGATGCCGATCTCGGAAGCACCGTCCTGTACCACGACCTGAGGGGCAACGAACACCGACAAACCCGGTGGCACATGCTCCTGCACTGCTTCAACCACAGTACACAGCATCGGGGCCAGTTGATCACGATGATGCGCGCGCTGGGGTTGGAGGACATTCCTGCGAACGACCTGGTCATTTTCCAACGATCCTTGCCGAAGTAGACCGTTCTCCTTCCTTTGCACGGATATGGAACGATATTTCCGTGCCGGGGTCCTGGCCCTTGCCTTGATCATCATCGCCCCGTGCCTGTGGGCACAGACGGAATCGGATGAACGTGCTCTGATCGACGTCAAGGATGGCCTCGGTTTTCGCCAGGACTCGCTCTTCATGCTGAACCTCAGGTTCCGTATGCAGAACCGGATGGGAGCCACCACGGTGAGCGGCGACGATCTCAGCATCAAGACGGTGGATGCACGGGTTCGCCGACTGCGGCTGCGCCTGGATGGGTACATGATGACCACGCGCTTGCGCTATTACATCCAACTGAACTTTTCCCGGGCCGACCTGGATCTGGAGACCGAAGGGGCCACGGCCCAGCCTGTCCGGGATGCCATGGTCTATTACCACTTCAACAAGCGGGTCTACATCGGTTTCGGCCAAAGCAAGCTACCAGGCAACCGGCAACGCGTGAACTCCAGCGGCAACCTCCAGTTCCCGGACAGGTCCATCGCCAACGCTGCCTACACCCTCGATCGCGACTTCGGGATGTTCGCATACTGGACCGTACCAATGGGCCCCCAGGAGTTGCAGATCAAGACCTCCATCAGTTCAGGCGAAGGACGAGGCGCCTCACCAGGTGGTCCGGGTATGGCCTATACGGGCCGCTTGGAATGGTTGCCGAGGGGTGCGTTCAGCAACAAGGGGGACTACAGCGAAGGTGATCTGGAGATGGAGCCCGAACCCAAGGTTTCCTTGGCTGCGGGATACAGTTTCAATGACCGATCGATCCGCACCGGCGGCCAGTTGGGTGCCGAGCTCTACGACTATCGCGATGCCGGGACCTTCATTGCCGATGCCTTGTTCAAGCACCGCGGATGGGCCTTTTCAACGGAGTATTTCGATCGCCGATGCGATGACCCCTTGACCAAGGATGAGGACGGCGCTGTCGCCGTGGTGACCGTTGGCACGGGGTTCAATGCCGAGTTGAGCAGGTATTTCCGGAGCAAGTACCAGATCGCTGGTCGATACACATTCGTGCAACCTGACGCTGCGATCCAAGCGTACCGCCGGCGAACGGATGAGACCTTGCTCGGTCTCACGCGGTATTTCAACGGGCACCGGATCAAACTGCAAGCCTATTCCGGCTACCGCTGGCTCGACCGGAACATCGATCTCTCCCATCCGGGGAATGCTTGGACCTTCATGTTCCAGGTCGAATTCGGGATCTAGTGCAATTCCTGTTCACCAAGCGTGACGGGATCGCCGAGGAAGTGCGGATCGAGACCAAGGGCAAGGTCCCACCACATCTTCAACCGTGCGCCGCGCTCACGGATCCACGACCATTGCGTTGGTCCGGTGGCGATGTTCCCCGCACTGAAACCGATCGCGTCGATCCCGAACGACCGCGCGATCCACAGCGCCCGTTGATCGTGGGATCGCTGGCTGATGATCGTCAGGCGCCGTTGCCCGAAGATCTTGCGTGCCCGCACGACCGAATCAAAGGTGTCGAACCCGGCGAAGTCCAAGGTGATATCGGTACTGTCGACCCCAGCGGCCATCAGTGCAGAGCGCATGTCCATCGGTTCGTTGTAGCTCCATCGCCCATTATCGCCGGTGAGCAGCAGGTGTTCCACTTTGCCCGCTTTGTACAAGGCGACAGCGGCGTCGATTCGGCTGGTGAAATAGGGGTTCGGGTTGCCGTTGCCGCCCCGCGCTGAGGTCCCGAGCAAGAGTCCCACAGGGCTTCCTGGTATCCGATCGACGTCCGAATAAAGTCGATCACTGGCGTAATGGGCGATGCGCCATTCGCCGATGAGGATCCCAAGAACGACAGGAAGACCGACGAGCAAGGACCAACGCAGTACACGCCACCGGATCGATCGTCCCATGGGATCGGGCTATTTCATCACACGGCCCAGGAGGTCCACACCCGTATAGTTGTGCGGCGTCAGTTGATTCAATTGCTGTTTCAATTCGGGGGTCGCGTTCAGGCCATCGATGAACGCAGCGATATCCGCTTGGGTGATGCGCTCTTTGCCACGGGTGAGCTCCTTCAAGCGCTCGTACGGTTGCGGATACCCTGCCCGGCGCAGGATCGTCTGGATGCCTTCGGCCACCACCGGCCATTGCGCTTCGAGATCGCGCTCCAGCGCTGCTTCGTTCAGGAGAAGTTTGGCAAGCCCTTTCTGCACCGCATCGATCGCTACCATGGTGTGCGCCATCGGTACCCCGATGTTGCGCGTTACGGTACTGTCGGTAAGGTCCCGCTGCAACCGGCTGATCGGCAACTTCTCGCTCAGGTGCATGAACACGGCGTTGGCGATCCCCAAATTGCCTTCGGCGTTCTCGAAGTCGATCGGGTTCACCTTGTGCGGCATCGCGCTGCTGCCGATCTCCCCGGCCTTGATCCGCTGCCGGAAGTAGTCCATGCCGATGTACTGCCACAGATCGCGACAGAGATCGACAAGGATGGTGTTGATCCGTCGAAGGCCATCGAAGAGCGCGGCCAGATTGTCGTAGTGGTCGATCTGGGTGGTGAACTGGAGCCGCGCGAGCCCCAGCTTCTCCAACAGGAACCGATCGGCCAGTTCCACCCAATCCAGTTCCGGATAGGCCACATGGTGCGCGTTGAAATTGCCCGTGGCACCGCCGAATTTTCCGCTGAACGGGACTTCGCGGACCAACTTCAACTGGTGGTCGATCCGTTCCACGAACACCTGCAGTTCCTTGCCCACGCGGGTGGGAGAGGCGGGCTGGCCATGGGTGCGGGCCAACATCGGTACACGCGCCCATTCCAGCGCAAGTCCATGCAGGCGGTCGCGTAAGGCGATCATGCCGGGCAGGTAGGCCTCGTACAGGAAATCCTTGATCAGCAAGGGAAGCGCCGTGTTGTTGATGTCCTGGCTCGTGAGCGCGAAGTGCACGAACTCCTTCTGGCGCTCCAGGCCGGCTTCTTCCAATCGCTCCTTCAGGAAGTACTCGATCGCCTTCACATCGTGGTTCGTCACCTTCTCGATGTCCTTGATCCGCTGGGCATCGCTGGTGCTCAGGTCGGCGATGCGCTGTTGCACGGGTGCCAGTTTGCCTACCGGAGTACCCGCAAGTTCGGGTAGTGGGATCTCGCAGAGGAATGTGAAGTAGGCCAGTTCCACCTGCAAGCGGTACCGCATCAAGGCCTGTTCTCCGAACCAGCGGGCCAGGGTCCTTGTCCGTTCACGATAACGACCGTCGATGGGGGAGATGGCGGTGAGCGCGTCGAGTTCCATGCGGGGCCAAAGGTAGAGGCCGCTGCCGAGTGATCGGCCCGAGCGACCCGGACCCGGTCCATCGTACCAAGTGCGTTCCGTTGCTTACCTCCTCACGTCCACGCCGCCTTTCGGCGCCTTCGCCCGACGCTCCGGGGCCCCATCTTTGTGGCATGTCCTTCACACGCGATCTCGGCCTGGGACTTTCGGGTTTCATGCGCGCTTTCGGCTTCGCGCTCAGCAACCGGATGGGCTGGATGTTCCTGGTGCCCGTCGTGCTTTGGGTGGTGCTGGCCTTCGGGCTTTTTGCGGTCCTGCAAGGCCCGGTGGATGCGCTCAGTAGCTGGATCGCGGACCGCCTCGGGATCCCCATGGATCCCACGAGCACCAACTGGTGGTCCGATGTGAAGGCTTTCCTCAATGGTGCACGGGAGGTCATCGTGATGGTGGTCCTGAAACTCGCCATTGCCTACCTGCTCTTCATCGCCAACAAGTACATCGTGCTCGTCGTGCTTTCGCCACTGCTGGCCTATGCCAGCGAACGCACCGAGGAGGTCCTCACCGGACGCAGCTTCCCGTTCAGTTGGAGGCAGCTGTTGCACGACGCCCTGCGTGGTGCCTTGCTGGCCCTTCGCAACGGGGTCATGGAACTGGCCTGTACGGTCGGCATCTGGTTCCTCACCTTGTTCGTACCGCCGTTGGCGCCCATCTCCTTCATCCTGCTCTTCCTGGTCTCGTCCTACTTCTACGGCTTCTCCATGTTCGACTACGTGTTCGAGCGGCGACGGTTGCGGATCGGTGAACGGGTGCGTGCAGTGAACGATCGCATCGGGGCCGTCATGGCCAACGGTATGCTCTTCGGCCTGCTGATGAAGCTGCCGTTGCTCGGCGTGATGTTCGCTCCCGTGATGGCGTCGATCGGCGCGGTCCTTGCCACCGTGAAGAAGGAACAGGGATCACCGTCGCAACAGGTATACCGCAACGAAGAACGGCTCGAAGCATGATGCGCATGTTCATCACCATGATCGTTCCACTTGTCGCCGTTGGTGCTTCGGCCCAGGATACGCTGAACGTACAAGTGCACGGCGCCGTGCTTGATGACAGGACGGAGGCCCCCGTCCTTGAGGCGCTCGTGGAGTGGTACGATGGGGATGGACATCGTCAGGCCGTGAACCCGACGAACAGCGAGGGCAATTTCGCCTTCTTCGTGCGTACCACGGGGGAACTGGAATTACGCGTGGCCGAGAACGGTTATGAAGCGTACAGCACGAAGATCACTGTGGAGCCCGGCGAGATCGCCAGGGAGTTCACGATCCGGCTGGTACCGAAATAGGTGTCGGCGCGGTTTGCTGCATCGGTGCATCCAGCAGAGGCTCCTTCAGCCATTCGTGGATGGAACGATCGCCCACCATCAGGTCTTCGATCACCGCTTCGCCTTGGTGGATGCGCACCACGGCGTAGGATGGCAGCGGCTGTTGCAGCGCTTCACCGTTCCATTGCGGGGCCATCAGCTGTTCGGTCTTCGGCCCATCGCCTTCTTCGAGGTAATAACGGTCGAAGGGAAGCGCCACGCCGAACAGCGTGTCCGGCGTCCAGGACAGATATTCGACCGGGATGAAGTCACCCGCTTCCGGCCGTTCCTCGGCGAATGAAACGATGCGCGCGAAACCGGCGCTGTCCGTTCCAAGAAGGCCGAAGGCATGCATGCTCGGTGCTACGGTGTTCGCATTCCCGTACATCGGCCAACGACCACGCTCCACCTCGAAGTTCAGCACCACATATTCCCCCCTGAACGGATCACGTGGATCGATCGGCGCCGTGCGGAAGCGGTAGACCGCGCCCTCTTGCAACACGCGTTCGTGGCCGACGATCATCCAGGCCAGCACCCCGAGTTGGATCACGCCGGCAGCCACGAAGAGGAGCAGCTTACGAGGCATGTCGTTGACGTTCGCGCACCATGCGCATGTTCATGTACAGGAAACCGCAACCGATGCCGATGAAGACGAGCCCGCGCAGCACGAAGCTCATGTCCGTATCGAAGAACCGCAGCAGGATCGTCACGCTCAGGATCGCCAGGCCCAGGTTCATACGCCGCAATGAATGCCGTTCGATGCCGTGTTTCACCGTGATCACACCGAGCACCAACAACGCGAGGTTCACGAGGATGGCCGCAACGGTCGGAGCAGAAAGACCAACAATGAAGCAAAGCGCGAACAATACCAGACCTTCCGGGTAGGGCCATTGCTGGAAAGGCCGGCGCACACGCAAGGACCAGGCATACCCGATCACCCCGGTCGCCAGGTACAGGCCGATGATGTACCGGTCGTTCACGGCGTTGGCATCCAGGTGCCATTCATCCCTCCACACCGGCCGGAAACTGAAGATCAAGAAGGTGATGAGCATGGTCGCCCCACCGACCAGCACCCACGGCCAAGTGCGCAATTCCCGTCCAACATGCAGCCAGGGGACCAAGGTGAAGGCAGCCGCAAGGGCCACCACACCCAAGGCGTGCGCCAGTTCCCAGTCCCGATAGAACAGCTGGCTGCCGATGCCCGTGGCCAAGGCCATGCACAAGCTGAGCCACCAGAAGGGAACACCTGTGCCATTGCGCCGCATCTCGCCGCCATAGAATGGCACCGCGGCAGCGAGTAGCGCGATGAAGTACCACGGACGATCATCGGGACCGGATCCCTCGAAGCGTACCGTCCATGCGTACCAAGTGATCATGCCCAGATAACCCAAAGCGACCGTGAATGAACCCGGCAGGTAGAGCAGGGGGAGGATCAACAGGGAACAGGTGAACAGATACCCTTCGAGGTTCCCGCTGATGTGGTAGATCTGGCTGATCAAGGCTACAGCCGCACACAGGCCACAGGCCAGCAGCACGGCGCTGCCCTCGCGCCAGGCGCTCACATCGGCCTTCTTGCGCAAGGTGTACAGCACCAAGCCTTGTCCGAGCAGCACCGGTAGGAAGGCGATGACCGTACGCGTGCCGCGCGATAGATCGTCCCAGTTGTGCGCGATGATGAGGATGATGCCCAAACCCACGAGCAGGCTACCCAGCACCGCGAACACCAGCAGCATGCGATTGCTGCTCTGCTCATCAACGGTGGCGTAGCGCGCTTTGATGCGCTCGGCCTGGTCGGCGCTGATCAAGCCGTCGCGGACCAACTCCGGTAAGGCTTGGCTCAATTTCGGGTCGCGCATCGCAGGTGAAGATAGGGCATGCTCCATGCGGGAGTATCGGCCGCCATTACCGCGAACGTATTTCCTGGCATCCAGCGCAGAACGGATATGGTCCTGCACTGGAGCAAGGATGCGGGACCTTGGTGTTCGGGTCGTAGCGGTTGCGGATCATGCACAGTACAATGCATGATGATGCTGCTTCCGGTGCAACTTCCTCGAAGGCTTGCTTCCTGCACAGTTCTGCCCGCCAAGCGCCAGTGGATCATCCATGGGGCCGGGCGACTTCTTCGCTACGATCGCTGACCCACAGAACGGTCGGATGTGTTCAACGCCACGATGCGGTGGTATGGTGCGACGCAGAAAGCGAGCCATGTGAACGCCGCATGTTTTTCCAGCATCAGCGCTATTCGGCATACCACCAACGGATCTTCATCCACAAGAACACCTGCGTGCAATAGGTGAAGAAGGCCGTGAAGGTGACGCGGTAGGACGGGATATCCCGGAAAAAGAACGGCGGCCATCGGCCGCCGTTCTCACGTTCATGTTCAGGCCGGGATCAGCTCTTCTTCACCGGCACCACCGGAGCAACAGGTACTACTTCCGCAGGCACCTCCACTTTTACTTCCTCCTTCTTGCGCTCCACCAGGGTCATCTCATTCACCAGGTGACCCGCTCCGGCGAAGGTGTCGATGGTCCAGAGCACGTAACGGATGTCCACGCTGATCGTGCGTTGCAGGTCCGGCTCGAAGGCGATGTCGCCGCTCATGGCTTCCCAGTTGCCATCGAAGGCGATGCCGATGAGCTCGCCGTTGCCGTTGAACACGCCGCTGCCGCTGTTGCCACCGGTGATATCGTTGTTGCTGATGAAACAGGTGATCAACTCGCCTTTCTCATCGGCATACCGGCCGTAGTCCTTCTTCATGAGGAGTTCGTGCTGGCGCTTCGGCACGATGAACTCATCGTTGGTGTTGTCCTCCTTCTCCAGGATCCCTTTGGCCGTTGTCTCGAAGGCGTACTTCGCTCCGTCCATGGGGACATAGCTGCCTACCTGGCCGTATGTGAGGCGCATGGTGCTGTTCGCGTTCGGGTACCAGCTCTTGTTGGGGTCTTTTTCGCGCATCGCTGCCACCATCAAACGATAGCCCTTGTCCAGGTCCGCCTGGCTGGCCGCTGCGGCACCGGCCAGGGTGCGGTATTTCTGCATGCAGCTTTCAGCAGCCTGCATGCCGGGATCTTTCTGCAACACCTTCAGCGTCGGCTTCGCCAGGAAGGCGTCCAACCGGGCCTTGTTCGTGAGTATGGACGTGTTGAACACCGCTTTTGCCCACAGGTCGAAGTCGCCTTTGTATTTCTTTTGGATGGTGGCCATCACGCTGGGCTGTTGCTCCGTCGCCATGTCCTTGTGCATCATGTTGAACATCGCGGACGTGACCTTCTGGTCCGTGGCGGGGTTGTAGTCCTTCCAGAAGTCCTCTGCACGGCGCTGCGCACCGGCCACGAGGGCGGCGATCTTCGGCGCGTCCTTCGGATCGGTCTCCAACTGCTGCTTCAACTGCATCAACCGAAGCCCCATGCTCACCATTTCGCTGCCGAAGGCGGCTTCCTGCATGTAGGCTTGTGCTTTTTCGTACTTCGCGCGTTCCGCATAGCCTTTCTTCAAAAGCGAAAGGAACTCGCCGTACTTGGCCTTGCGGCCGGCATCGGCGTCCACCCATGCCTGCAGGGCTTCTTCCTGCTCCTTCTTCTTGTCGTACACGTGAAGGCGCTTCAATCCGCGTGACTGGCCGATGAAGTACTTCCAATAGTTGCTGATGCTCGCGTACTTGCTGGCGTACTGGATCCGCACCGCATCGCTGGCGTCCATGTCCTGCTTCATCAGTTCGAGCTTCTTGCCGCGGATCTTCACACGGCTGGGGTACTCCTCGTCCAGGCCGAGCTTGACGCCGTCGCTGCTCAGGAAACGGTCGGTGCTGCCGGGGTAGCCCATGATCATGGTGAAGTCGCCCTCTTTCACACCGGCGATGCTCACCGGGAAGTGGTGCTTGGGTTTGAACGGGATGTTGGTCGGGGCTGGGTCAGCCGGTTCTCCATCCGGGCCGGTGTACACGCGGAACATGCAGAAGTCACCGGTGTGGCGGGGCCACATCCAGTTGTCCGTATCGCCCCCGAATTTGCCGATCGCGCTCGGTGGAACACCCGCCAGGCGGACATCACGGTAGGTCTTGTAGTGGAAAAGGTAGAACTCGTTGCCCTCGAACATCACCTTGAAGTCGACACTGGTGCCGTTGGCGGTACCTGCTTCTTCGATCATCTTCCCGGCCAGTTCTTCGATCTTCTGCGCGCGCGCTTCCTCGCTCATATCGGCCGTGAGCTGTGCGTTGATCCGCTCGGTCACGTCGTCGATGCGTTGCAAGAAGCTCACACTGAACCCGGCAGGCAATTCCTGTTCCCGGCTCATGGCCCAGAAACCGTCCGTGAGGTAATCGTGTTCAACGCTGCTGAGACCCTGTACCGCGTCGTAACCGCAATGGTGGTTGGTCAGGAAGAGCCCTTCGGCGCTCACCATCTCACCGCTGCAGAAACCACCGCCCAAGCGTACGATACCGTCCTTCAGGCTGCTCTTGTTGATGTCGTAGATGTCCTCGGCGGTGAGCTTGAAACCGAGCTTCTGCATCTCGGCCTCGTTGATCTGCTTCAGTTTGCTCAGGAGCCACATGCCTTCGTGGGCATGTAGTCCAATGACGAAAAGGGCTGCGGATAGCAGCGAAAAGGAACGTTTCATGTAAAAGGTAGGGGTCGGATCAGGCGGCAAATGTAACGCGGTGCCGCGTCCTGATCCGACCCCCGGGGGTCTGTCGTCCGATGTGGGACGAACGGTTGGGTCACCTAGCCACGGGTACGGGCTTCCATGCGATGGGGTAGAGCAGGCCCTCGGCCTTGGTCACGAAGCGGGTGAAGGTCTCGGGACTGCCCACTCGGCCGATGACCTTCTTGTCCTTGCCGTTGGCGACCACCCGGATGATCGAACTCGGCAGATCGGTCACGTTGCTGTCGTACCTGTCCTTCATGCCGTAAAGGCCGAAGTCGTCGGCGCTCTTGAGCAGGACCTGGAGCGTGTCCTTGCCGACGTAGCCTTGGTGCTTGCCGATCTTCTCCACGTTGGCACTCCCATCAAAGGTGGCATAGCCGCTGCGGTACACATTGATGGTGTATGCCTTGCATGAACCGAAGCACGGCGTCTTCTGCAGGGTGAAGAAGAGCGAATCGGCAAGGCCTGCTCCGCCCAAGCGCACTTCCTTGCCAGGCGTCTCCACTGGCTTTCCAGCAGGCTTCTCCACTGGCTTTCCAGGTTTCTCCACGGGCTTTTCAGGCTTGCGTGCTTCCGTGGTGGTCCGGGTCGGCTGCGACGGGGCCGGGGTGCTGACAACGGCAGGCTTCTTTTCGGCGCAGGCCACGAGCAGGCCGCCGAGCAGAAGGGCGGGAAGGAGGGTGCGGTGGTTCATCGGGAGATGGTTGGTGGTAAGGTTGTTGCGGATCGCATGCCAAAGCTATTCGCGGAAGGCGATCGTCCCTAAAAGTGGGTATCGATGGTCATGCGCGCATGGTCACACTCCCACAAGGGCATTCTCAACGTCTCCGCGCCGCCTGTTGCTGCTTCTGCATGTCCTCCAAACGCTGCTGCCACTTGCTCTTCTTGCGCGGCGTCTTCATGTTCTGCAGCAATTGTGCGCGGATCTTCTCCTCGTTCACGAACAGGCTCTTGAACGCCGTCATCTGCAGGATGCTGATCACGTTCGCCAGCAGGTAGTAGTAGCTCAGGCCGGCGGGCAGGCTGTTCATGAAGAACAGCATCATCACCGGGAAGAGGTACATCATCAGCTTCATGTTGGGCATGCCCTGCTGCTGCGGCATTTGCTTGCTGTTGATGGCGGTGTACGCCATCGTGCTCGCCGCCATCAGGATCGTGAACAGGCTAACGTGCGTGCCGTAACCCAAGGGGATGCTGAAGGGCAGGGTCGCGATGGAATCGTACGTGCTCAGGTCATCGGCCCAGAGGAAGCTCTGCTGGCGCAGCTCGATGCTCGCCGGGAAGAAGCGGAACATGGCGTACAACACGGGCATCTGCACCAACATCGGCACGCAGCCGCTCGCCGGGTTCACGCCTGCCTTGCGGTACAGGTCCATGGTGGCCTGCTGCTTCTTCAGCATGTCGCCGTCCTTGTGCTTCTCGTTGATGGCGTCCATCTCCGGCTTCAGCACGCGCATCTTGGCGCTGGAGATGAAGTTCTTGTAGGTGAGCGGCATCAAGAGCAGCTTGATGGCGATCGTCAACACCAGGATGATGATGCCGTAGCTCCAGCCCCAACCGTCGAACAGGTTGAAGATCGGGATCACCAGCCACTGGTTCATCCAACCGAAGATGCCCCAGCCCAGATCGATGATCTTGTCGAAGTCCGGGATCTCCGTGCGCCGCAAAGTGCCGTAGTGGTTCGGCCCCAGGAAGATCCGGATGGGAATGTCCACTTTGGCGCCGCGCTCCTTCTCGAAGAAGAGTTTCGCGCTGTACCGCTTGGTATGCGTCCTGTCCGTAAGCGGGGTGATGGCGATCTCCGAGCCGTTCCCGGCGAAGCCCTCGTTGCTGATCAGGCCAACGCTGAAGAAGTCCTGCTTGAACGCCACCCAATTGGTGCGGCCCTCCAGGGTCTTTGCGTCCTCGTCGCTTTCGCTCAGGTACTGGCGGTCGTCGTTGAAGTACTTGTAGTAGACACCCGACTTCTGCAACTCGCCATCGCGGTATTTCTCGTTGGAGAACCCCACCAAGTCCCAGTTGAAGACCGTGTTGCGTGCATCCACTTCGGCTTCCATCCCCACCAGCTCGGCGCGCACATCCAGGAAGTAGCTGACGGTGTCCAACTGGTAGGTGAGTTGCAGGAACTTGGCTGGATCGGTGGTCGCGGCTTTCAGCCGAACGCCGTCGGTGCCCAACTTCTCCGCCGTGAAAAAGAGGTCCTTGGTGCTGATGTCCAGGTTGCCCAGGAAGAAGCGGAACTCGTAGTTCCCGCTGTCCGGATCGGCGAGCAGCAACGGCGTCTTGTGGTAGGTCTGGTAGTCCTTCAGGCGGATGACCTCAGGCGCTCCACCGTGCGTGGAAAGTGCTATTTGCAAGCGATCGTTCTCGATCACGATCTCCTCCGGCTTGCCTTGCGAGGAGGGGTGGAAGATCCCGAAGCGCTGGTTCTGCAAGGCCTGGCGAACGCTATCCGCGTTCAAGGTGTCGCCGTTGACGACCAGGATGCTATCCCCAGGGAGCGCAGCAGGGGCAACCGTTGCCGTACTCGTTCCGTTGGCGGACTTCGCTTTTTCGGCCTTCAAGGCCTTCTCCGCTTCCCGGGCTTGGCGCTCGATCTCCACATTGGCCAGGCTGTCCTGCTGGCGCTGTAGCCGTGCTTGCTGCTCGGCACTGGGCATGGAATACCACGTGTAGCCCGCGAGGATGGCTGCGATGAGCAGAAAGCCGATGACTGAATTACGGTCCATGCACGATCCGCCAAGAGGTTAAGGGACAGGCGGAAGGGCGGCAAAGATAGACGGGAGTGGAGAAGTGCAGTGGGTCCTAGATCCTGCGGTGAGTGGGTTGTTCGATGCTGGGTATTAGCCAGGGCCTTGAGCCAATGCGGTCAATACTTCATCCAAAGGAGTGGAGGCAAAGCTTGGTTGCCAAAAGCTTGAACCACATAGCTACCATTGGCGAGCGAGCTGATATTGATAGTGGCGTCGCCTGGTGGCAGCGGTATGTTCAAAGCCGTTCTGCCGCTCGGATCTACCAATCGTATCCATTGCGAGCGTTGAGGGTCAAGGCCCTGGAACCGTATGTGGCCATCGAACTCCGGAATGATACTCCACGAAGGCGGTGTGAATTTCTCTTCCAATCCCACGATCATCTGGCAATAGGGAACAATACCCGTTTCAAGGCTGATCTCGTTATCGCTGTAGCATCGCAGGGAAGGAATGCATGCCACGCTGATCGGGCAGGTGAAAGGGTCTTGGTCCCAACCAATACGTTCGGTGAAACGCCTCGGTTGCGCACCAAAACAACACAAGTCTTCGGTGTCGACAGTGCGTAACTGTACGCCGTCGACCTCCACATGTCCCGTGTCGACCACTGTATAAGGACATTCGCAAGAATGGTCGATATAAGTAAGGTTGTCCCAACGGTCACCGGGTTCGGCGCCGAACCAGATCAGCGTATCCCAGAACGAGATCTCCCATTCCGGAAAGTCCTGGTAGATGTAGATCACGTCATTCTCGGCGCGGGTGATGTAGCGAGCATTTATGAATGGGCCATCGTTGCTCGAGTACCTGATAACATTTCCTGTAACACCGTCCAACAGGGTGTCACCGGTGTACACATATTTTGTGTAGCCCTGTATACTAGGGTCAGCCGAGTAATGCCATGTTGCGCCGGGTACGCACCATTGTTGAGCGACGCACGTGATCCCAAGCAAGAAGCCTGTCAGCGTTGAGGTTGCAGGAAGGTGCATGGCGTCAGGACCGCGTTTCGCCTTGCCAAACTAGTACACGACCGAACTCGGTCGTGCTTCTAAGGTCCCGATAACGCCGTTCCCTACGCCTTCACCGCCTCCGGCTCTTCCGCTTTCGGCAACTCCCGGGCACCCACCTTCATCGCCGCCAGCACGAACTGCACGAACAGCGGATGCGGCTTGGCCACAGTGCTGCGGTATTCGGGATGGAACTGCACACCCACGAACCAGGGGTGGTCCTTTACCTCCACGATCTCCACGAGCTTGCTCTGCGGATTGATCCCGGTGGCCACCATACCGGCCTTCTTGTAGGCGTCCTGGTAGGCGTTGTTGAACTCGTACCGGTGGCGGTGGCGCTCGGTGATGTCCTTCTTCTTGTACACCGTGCTGGCGAGACTGCCTTCGGTAAGCTTGCAGGCGTAGGCACCCAAACGCATGGTGCCGCCCTTGTCGGCGACCGCCTTCTGTTCCTCCATCATGGCGATCACCGGGTGCTTGGTGTCGGCGTCCATTTCGGTGCTGTTGGCTTCGGCCAGACCCAGCACATTGCGGCCGTATTCGATCACCGCGCATTGCATGCCCAGACATATTCCGAGGAAGGGGACCTTGTTCTCGCGTGCGAATTTGATCGCTTCGATCTTGCCTTCGATGCCGCGGTGTCCGAAGCCCGGTGCCACCAGGATCCCGCTCAAACCGCCGAGGTGTTTGGCCACGTTCTTCGGTGTGAGCTTCTCGCTATGCACCCATTTGATGTGGACCTTGTTCTCGTTCTCGGCACCGGCGTGTTCCAGCGCTTCCTTGATGCTTTTGTAGGCATCCTTCAGCTCCACGTACTTGCCCACGAGACCGATGTGGACCTCGCTCTTGGGCTCCTTGTAGCGGCGCAGGAAATCCTTCCACGCCGTAAGGTTGGCGTCCGGATATCCTTCGATCCCGAGTTTCTGGAGCACGACCTGATCCAGTCCTTCGGCCTGCATCAGCAGGGGCACATCGTAGATCGTATCGGCATCGCGGCTTTCGATCACGGCCTGGGCATCCACGTTGCAGAACAGGGCGATCTTCTCTTTCATGCCCTTCTGCATGGGGTGTTCCGTGCGGCAGACGAGCACATCGGGCTGCACGCCGAGGCTCAGGAGCTCCTTCACGCTATGCTGGGTGGGCTTGGTCTTCAACTCGCCGGTAGTGCCCAGGTAGGGCAGGAGGGTGAGGTGGATCGTCAGGCAATCCTTGCCCTTGGCCCATTTCAGCTGGCGGATGGATTCCACGTACGGCAGGCTCTCGATATCGCCCACGGTGCCACCTACTTCGGTGATCACGAAATCGTAGATGCCCTTGCGGCCCAAGGCTTGGATATGCGCCTTGATCTCGTCCGTGATATGCGGGATCACCTGCACGGTCTTGCCCAGGTATTC
>DEQO01000053.1 GCA_002360495.1 Flavobacteriales bacterium UBA3364 | reverse complement strand
TGGCTTCGTGCGCTTCCTGTGCACCCTTGCTCTTGCTCGTGTACCGGCGGCTCTTGCTGTAGCGCGCTCCGTATTGGTCGGTGATCTGCGCGGCTGCGGCAGCGATGGCCTGTTCGCTCAGGTTCACCGAATCGGTACGCATGTAGGTGATGTGCCCCTGCTCGTACAAACCTTGGGCGATGCGCATGGTGCGATCCACACCGTAGCCCAGTTTGCGGCTGGCTTCCTGCTGAAGCGTCGACGTGGTGAACGGTGCCGCAGGCGTGCGCTTTCCGGGCTTCTTTTCCACGGCGTTCACCGTGAAATTGGCACCCAGACAGCCTTGCAGGAACTCCATCGCCTCGGGTTCCGTGGCAAAGCGGCCAGGCAGTTCCGCCTTCACCTGCGCACCGGTGCTCGTGGTGAACACGGCGGTGATGCGGAAAGCGCTCTTGCTGTTGAAGTCGAGGATCTCGCGTTCGCGTTCCACGATGATGCGCACCGCCACGCTTTGCACACGACCAGCGCTCAAGCTGGGCTTCACCTTGCGCCAGAGCACCGGGCTCAACTCATAACCGACCAAACGATCGAGCACACGGCGGGCTTGCTGCGCATCCACTAAGTGGATATCGATCTCTCGCGGGTTCTCGATCGCTTCCTGGATCGCCTTCTTCGTGATCTCGTTGAAGGTGATCCGTTTCACTTTGGCATCAGCAAGTCCCAAGGCTTCCTTGAGGTGCCAGCTGATGGCTTCCCCTTCGCGGTCTTCGTCGGTCGCGAGCCAGACGGTGGTGGCCTTGTCGGCTTCCTTTTGAAGTTGGCGGAGGCGGTCCTTCTTATCGTCGGGGATGATATACGTGGGTTCGAAACCCTTCTCCACATCAACGCTCAGGTCGCGTTCGGGTAGATCGCGGACGTGGCCGTAGCTGCTTAGCACAGTGTAGCCTTCGCCCAAGTACTTCTCAATGGTCTTCGCCTTTGCAGGAGACTCCACGATCACCAGGTCGCCGCTCTTCTTCGCCATGTATTACGCGCTCTTTTTGAATGCCTCGGCAGGGATGCCTTGGCGAACAGGGGCGCAAAGAAAGGTGTCCGGAGCAAGATCCGATCACGGGACTTCGGTTCCCGGGGCCATTCCCCTTTAGGGGGAAGAATTTTTCAACAGGGGTTAACAGGAGGCTTCGCATCGATCCGAACGGAAACGTTCCTCGTATGTTCTTCCATCACCTTTGTCATGAAGTACATGGACCCGCGACCAACATGTGCCGGCCAAGCCGGAATGAAAAAGATGCAACGCCTCCACACCTTCACCTTGGCAGCGAGCCTGCTGCTGGTCGGTTGCGACAACAGCACCGGCCAAACGCCTAACAAGAGCCTACCGATGATGGATCCGATGAGCCAATACGACCACAGCAAGAACCCACACTATTCGCATACCGACACCACCAAACTGGACCTGCCACTGAGCGAGTGGAAGAAGTTGCTCCCGGAGGACCTCTATTACATCGCTTTCGAGAAGGGAACCGAGCGTGCTTTCACTGGCAAATACTGGGACTTCGATGGCATCGGCACCTACGCTTGCGCCGCGTGTGGCAACGTCCTTTTCCAAGCCGATGCGAAATTCAGCAGTAGCTGTGGCTGGCCCAGCTTCTACCAACCGGAGCGTAAGAACAGCGTGCTGTACCACGAGGACCGCACCTTCGGCATGAGCCGGACCGAGGTGACCTGTGGTCGATGCAGCGCGCACCTGGGCCATGTGTTCGATGACGGCCCGGCCCCGACCGGCCAGCGGTATTGCATCAACTCGGTAAGCTTGGAGTTCTTGGGGACGAAGTAGATAGTACGAGCTGGGACCGGCCACCACCCAGCATTACCGGCCATACTCTGCCACGATGGCAGGTTGGTCTTGTATCGGGTACCTTTGCACCCCTTACCGGAACCCGTGCAGAAGAAGGTCTATATCGAGAGCTACGGCTGCCAGATGAACTTCAGCGACAGTGAGATCGTCGCGAGTATACTGGCGAAGGACGGGTATACCCCGGTGAAAAGCGCCGAAGAGGCGGATCTGGTCCTGCTGAACACCTGCAGCATCCGCGAGAAGGCGGAATACACCGTACTGCAGCGCATCAACGAAATGAACAACCTGAAAGCCCGGAACAAGGGCTTGAAGGTGGGCGTGCTAGGCTGCATGGCCGAACGCATGCGGGAGGACCTGTTGGAAAAGAAGAAAGTGGTGGACCTGGTCGTAGGCCCGGATGCCTACCGCACGCTACCCGAGCTATTGGACAAGGTGGGCACCGGCCAGAAAGCGGTGAACGTGTTGCTAAGTCGAGAAGAAACCTATGGCGAGATCGAGCCGGTAAGGCTGGACAGCAATGGTGTAACGGCCTTCGTCACCATCATGCGTGGTTGTGACAACATGTGCGCTTTCTGCGTGGTGCCATTCACTCGGGGCCGGGAACGCAGTCGTGATGCGCACAGCATCGTTTCCGAATGCCGCGACCTAGTGGCCAAGGGCTACAAGGAGGTGACGTTGTTGGGGCAAAATGTGGATTCGTACAAGTGGCACCGATCAGATGATCAGATGATTAGAAAATCAGACGATCGGAAGGATAGTCGACCCGAAAGTTTATATCCGGTGACCGTTGATTTCGCCGACCTCCTCGAAATGGTGGCTATCGCCTGCCCTACCCTGCGCATCCGATACAGCACCAGCCATCCGAAGGACATGACGGATAAGGTATTGGCGGTGATGGCCCGTTATCCGAACATCTGCAAGTACATCCACCTGCCTGTGCAAAGCGGAAGTAGTGATGTACTGCACCGCATGAACCGGGGTTATTCACGCGAGTGGTATTTGGAACGCATCGCGAGCGTCCGCAAGCATATGCCCGATTGCGCGATCAGCACGGACATCATCGCCGGGTTCAGCGGTGAGACAGAGGCCGATCACACCGAAACGTTGAGCCTGATGGAGGAAGTCGGTTACGACATGGCCTTCATGTTCAAGTACAGCGAGCGGCCCAAGACCCTGGCGGCACGCAAGTACGCGGACGATGTGCCCGAAGAAGTGAAGGGACGCCGTCTGGCGGAGATCATCGAGGCCCAGAAACAGGCAAGCGCCAAACGCTTGAGCCACTACGTTGGCCAGGTCCATGAAGTATTGATCGAAGGCGTGAGCAAGCGCAGCGCGGAACATTTGTACGGGCGCAATTCGCAGAATTCAGTGGTGATCGTACCGCGCATCGCAGATGGGGTCGAACTGAAGCCAGGGGCATTCATCCAAGCCGAGATCACCAGCGCCACGATCGGGAGTTTGAAAGGTCGTGTCCTTTCGGTCATCGAAGCAGAAGCAGTGACAGCATGAACGTTCAACCCATCAAGCAACGGTTCGGGATCATCGGCACCTCTGCGGGACTGGATCGCGCGATCGAGATAGCAGCGCAGGTAGCGCCAACGGACCTCAGCGTATTGATCACCGGTGAAAGCGGGAGCGGCAAAGAAGTGATGCCGCAGATCGTGCATGCCTACAGTGCGCGGAAACATGGCCCGTACATCGCGGTGAACTGTGGCGCGATCCCGGAAGGCACCATCGACAGTGAGTTGTTCGGTCACGAAAAAGGATCGTTCACCGGGGCCCACGAGGCGCGCAAGGGCTATTTCGAAGTAGCGAACGGCGGCACCATCTTCCTGGACGAGGTGGGCGAACTGCCGTTGACCACCCAGGTGCGTTTGCTCCGCGTTCTGGAAACGGGTGAATTCATCCGGGTGGGCAGCAGCAAGGCGCAGAAGACCAACGTGCGTGTCGTGGCCGCCACGAACGTCCAGATGATGCAGGCGGTGCAACGCGGCACGTTCCGCGAAGACCTCTTCTATCGTTTGAACACGGTCCCGATCCATGTCCCCCCGCTGCGCGAACGGCCGGAGGATATCCATCTGCTGTTCCGCTTCTTCGCACAGGACGCGGCATCGAAATACAAGGCACCACCGATCGTGCTGCGTGAGGATGCCCTCCAACTCCTGACCACATACCGCTGGCCCGGCAACGTGCGCCAGTTGCGCAACATCGTGGAGCAACTGAGCGTGATCGAACAGACGCGCGAAGTGGACGCGAAGACCTTGCGAGGTTATTTGCCGGAGCAGAGCACGGCCCTGGTCCCCATGGGTGGGACCGGACAAGGCCCCGATACGATCAACGAACGGGAACTGATCTTCAAGTTCCTCTTCGACATGAAGAACGACCTGAACGCGCTGAAGGAGCAGGTGAAGGTGATCTCCGGTGGACAACCGATGCCCGCAGCGATGCCACCGGTATACCGGGACGAGTACTTCGTGCAACCAAGCGCACCCCAAGGAACGGTCAGCATCCTGCCCGCGGGCAGTCAACATGAGGACATCGACCACACCGAAGTGGAAGAAAGCCTGAGCCTGGAGGAGAAGGAGAAGGAGATGATCCGGAAGGCCCTGTTGAAACACCGCAACAAGCGGAAGAACGCAGCACAGGAGTTGGGGATCAGCGAACGTACGTTGTACCGGAAGATCAAGGAGTACGATATCCCGTGATGATCCGAGGTCGACAACCTGCCATGGAGGATCGGCACTTCGCGGCCCTGCGGTGGTGTTCGCTGCACACCGCCTGCTTCCTGCTGCTCCTGCTACTGGCCGGTTGCCGTGTGAACTACGGATTCACCGGGGGAGATGTCGGAGAAGCGCGGACCGTGAGCGTGGACGTGATCGAGGCCCGCGCGCCGCTGGCCACCCCGTTGAGCGCACAAGTGCTTACCGAAACGCTTCGGGACCTGTTGCTCGCCCAAACGCCGCTGAAACTGAAGCGCGAGGAAGGCGACGTGCAGTACAGCGGTGCACTCGTGGGCTACGACGTGCAACCGGTGAACATCCAGGCGAACGAAACGGCAGCCTTGAACCGGTTGACGATGACGGTGAGCATTACCTACATCAACAAGCTGGAACCCAAGAAGAACGCGGAGTTCACGGTTTCGAGGTTCTCGGATTACGACAGCACGCAGGACCTGGTGTCCGTGGAGGAACGGCTGGCCCGCGAGATCGGGAAACAGCTGGCGCAGGATATCTTCGATCGCACTTTGGGGAGCTGGTGAGCATGGAGCGCGAACGCTTGTCGCAGTTGGTCGAGGAGCCGATGAACGTCGGTCGCGGCGACATGCCCGACCTGAACGCCCTCGCTGAACGCTATCCGTGGTTCGCTGGCGCGCAAATACTGCGGTCGTTGGGTGAATACAAGTCCGGCGATGTCCTTTCGGAAGAGACCTTGCGCGGAACCTCGGCCCTTGTCCCATCACGGGCCGTGCTTTTCGACCTGATCGCACGCACCAACGACCTTCCACAACCCGCGTTAGCGGTGGTCCCGAAATCGGACCCTGTATCAGCCGGTGTTCCGGAGCCTGTTCCCGCT
>DEQO01000174.1 GCA_002360495.1 Flavobacteriales bacterium UBA3364 | reverse complement strand
GGCATCTTCGACATCGGCAACAAGGATCTCAACCGCCGCTGGGTCTTCGTGACCCTGCCTCTGGCCCAGAGCCTGCTCGACCTGCCCGGCGGCGTGTCCAACCTGGACCTCACCGTGGCCGACATCTTCGAGGCCCAGCCGGTTGCCGACCGCCTGCGCGGCGCCACCAGCCTGACCGTGGAGAGCTGGATGCAGACCAACGCCCAGCTACTCGCGGCCCTGCGCAACCAGTCCGTGTCCAACAACCTGATCCGCAGCTTCGTGGTCATCATCGTGGCCCTGGGCATCGCCAGCGTGCTGGTGGTCAGCGTGGTGCAGAAGCAGAAAGAGATCGGCATCCTGCGCGCCATGGGCGCCAGCCGCAGCATGATCCTGCAGGTCTTCCTGATCCAGGGGGCGGTGGTGGGGGCGGTGGGCTCGGTGCTCGGCAGTGCCCTGGCCTTCACCCTGCTCAACGTGTTTTCGGCCATCTACCGCAACGCCGACGGCCAGCCCCTCTTTGCCGCCGAGCTGGAGCCGCGCTTCATCGCCATGGCAGCCCTGGTGGCCACGGCCGTGGGCCTGCTGTCGGCCCTCATCCCGGCCCGCCGCGCGGCGCGCATGGACCCGGTGCAGGCGATCCGCTCATGAGCACGGCGCCCGTTATCGAGCTGGCCGGCCTGACCAAGGCCTACAACCTGGGCACGCCGGTGGAGACGGAGGTGCTGCACGGTATCGACCTGAGCCTGGCCGAGGGGGAGTTCGCCGCGCTGATCGGCCCCTCGGGCTCGGGCAAGAGCACGCTCCTCAACATCATCGGCTTGCTGGAGCGCCCCACCGGTGGCCGTCTGTCCATCGGCGGGCGGGACACCGCCAGCCTGTCCGAGGCCGAGATCACCCAGCTGCGGGGGCGCAGCATCGGCTTCGTGTTCCAGTTCCACCACCTGTTGCCCGAGTTCACCGCGCTGGAGAACGTGATGATGCCCGGGCTGATCGCGGGACGAAGCATGAGCGAATGCACACCCCGCGCGAAGCAGCTGTTGGAACGCCTGAATATCGCGTCGCGTGCCGAGCACAAGCCGGGGCAACTGAGCGGTGGTGAACAGCAACGCGTGGCTGTAGCACGGGCGCTTTTCAACAACCCCAGCGTGGTATTGGCCGATGAACCCAGCGGCAATCTGGATTCGGCGCATGCCAAGGAACTGCACCAGTTGTTCTTCGACCTGCGCAAGGAACTGGGCCAAACCTTCGTGATCGTGACGCATAACGAGGAGTTGGCCGGCATGGCGGATCGGAGGTTGGTGATGCGGGATGGGGTGATCTAATGCCCTCGGAACGGATGTGAGGGGCCGGTCAAGGAGTTCCCAGGCATCCTTATTTTGCTTCTTCGTCTAGGTCATGCTTACCACTGAACCGAGCGTCCGATGCACATCCTCCGAAAGACCAGCTTGTTCTTGAGCCTCGCCATTGTTGCAGATGGACTGTTCGCACAGAGCAATTCCCTCGATCTGAATTTCAACCCGGGCGATGCTGGTTTCGGCCGCAGCGATGGTATGCGGATCGCCAATGCGGTGAATTCCGCTGACGTGAAAAAGGGTGCATTGATGGCCGACGGGCGCATGGTACTTGTTGGGAACTTCGACCTTCACGACGGAGGTCAGAGGGGCAATATCACACGTACGCTCCAGGACGGATCCAGCGATCCCACATTCGCACCAGCAGCCGTTGGCGTGATCGAAACAGTGGTGGTGCGATCCGATGGAAAGGTGATCATCGGGGGGAATTTCGCCACGGTGGGCGGGGTTTCACGGCGCGGCATCGCACGGCTGAACGCGAACGGTTCGCTGGACACGAGCTTCGACCCGGGGCTCGGCTTCCAGAACGGCTCCGCCAACGGTACGGTGGAACACCTGCTTTTGCTGGCCGATGGAAAGCTGCTGGTGTCGGGCAACTTCAACATGTTCAATGGCACAACCGTGACCAGGCTCGTACGACTGAACACGGATGGAACCCTCGATGGCACGTTCAACATCGGCACGGGTTTCGGGGCAGCGATCAATGGCCTTGCACAACAGCCGGACGGGAAACTCCTCATCACAGGATCGTTCACGCAGTTCAACGGTACCTCGCGACCCGCGATCGCGCGACTGGAGTTGACGGGTGCGTTGGACAGCGGCTTCGCACCAACGTTCGCGGGCGGCAATTCGGGCCAAACGCTCGCCCTCCGTCCCGACGGCAAGGTGTGGCTCGCGGGCAACTTCACTTCCGTGAATGGTCAGCCGCGCCAGAAGTTCGTGCTGCTCACAGCCTCCGGTGCCACGGACCCCAGCTTCGTTCCTGCGGCGCTCACCTATGTCCGTGTGAATTCGCTAGCGGCACAGGCGGATGGCAAGCTGCTCGTGGGCCTGTACTTGAACAACCCGAACGGCGACGCACGCGATCATCTCGCGCGTTTCAATGCCGATGGCTCGATCGACCCGGTGTTCGCCGGTACCGACTTCAATGACAACGTGAACCAGTTGTTGCTCTTGGCGGACCAACGGATCGTGGTGCTCGGCACTTTCTTGTCCTATGGTCTGCACGGCGAGTGTCTTTACACACGCCTGATGCCGGACGGCACCGTGGATCCTGCTTGGGGACAAGCGAACGCCTTCGATCTGACCGCGCTCAACATCGTCACCCAGCCGGATGGCAAGCATGTGGTGGTCGGCGGTTTCCTCTCCTATTTCAGCCGCACGGCGAACCGGGTGGCCCGCCTGAACCCCGATGGCCAAGTAGATGCGACATTCAACGCTTGGTGGGGCATCAACTCGTTGGTGCGGGACGTGGTGCTACAACCTGATGGCAAAATGATCATCGGCGGTCACTTCGTGGATATTGCCGACGCAACGTACAGCGGTCGCGTGATGCGCTTGAACAGCGATGGCAGTTATGATCCCACGTTCGTCGCGGCCTGGAACCAGATCAGTACCACAAGGCGGCTCGCACTGCAAGCGGATGGCAAGGTGTTGGCCATGTCCGTCGGAGGCTTGAACCGTCTGCTTCCGAACGGTGCGCTCGACCCAGCGTTCACCCCCGGTCTTTCGCCCGGCGCCTTGTTCGATGTACTGTCCCTCCCGGACGGCGGGATCCTTGTGGCGGGTGGCACCAACTTGTACAATGGCCAAACGGTGGGCGCCATTTTCAGGCTGCACAATGATGGCAGCGTGGATACCGGCTTCAGCATTGGCACGGGCCCCAACAACAACAGCAGTATCCAGGACATCGAGCGCCAGCCGGATGGAAAGATCCTGGCCGCCGGAAATTCGTTCACCACCTTCAATGGGCAACCACGTTCGCGCTTGGTGCGGCTGAATGCCAATGGTTCGGTGGATCTCTCCTTCAACATCGGTACCGGTTTCGATGCCAGCACCTCCATGGTGAAGGTCGCACCGAGCGGAAAGATCTATGTGAGCGGAACCTTCCAGAACGTGAACGGCATACTCCGGCCTGTGTTGGCCCGCCTGCTGCCCAATGGCACGCTGGACGCATCCTATGAGCTTGGCACAGGTCCGGGATCAGAGGTCATCGGCATGAGCATCACTCCAACCGAAGACCATGTGGTCATCGGAGGATTCCGGCACGTGAACGGTATCGGTCGGAATCGCATCGCGCGCATCAAGAACACACCACGCGTTGCGGCGCGCATCCTGCTGGAAGGCCCGTACAATGGAACGAACATGAACGACGCCCTGCGCACACTGCCGTCCTTCCCGCTCACCGAGCCGTTCACGTCCATGGGCTATTCGCACCCGACCTACACACCCGGTGCGACCATACCGGCCAGCATTCTCGCCACCACCGGCAACTTCGCCGTGGTGGATTGGGTGATGGTCGAGATGCGCCCGGTCGCCTCGCCTAGTACCGTAGCCGCCTCCCGCGCCGCACTGCTGTTACGAAATGGCTGGGTGGTGGACCTTGATGGGATGAGCTACGTGGGCTTCGCTGGCCTTGCTGCCGGCAACTATTGCGTGGCCGTAAGACCCCGGAATCATCTACCAGTGATGTCCTCACCTACCACACCCGTCAACTACGGGCCACCCACGGCCACGGTCGACTTCACGCTGCCCGGCGCACTCGTGTACGACGATGACGCCCGCAAGAACTTGACCGGTGTGATGGTGCTTGCTGCGGGTGATGCCACCTTCAACGGTACCGTGCAATACACCGGAACAGGCAATGATCGAGATCCGATCCTCTCACGCATTGGCGGAGTGGTTGCTACCAATACGGTGAGTGGCTACTTCGCCGAGGACCTGAACATGGACGGCGCGGTGATGTACACTGGTAGTGGCAACGACCGGGATATGATCCTGCAGAGCATCGGAGGAATCGTGCCGACCAATACCCGAGCAGCCTCCCTGCCATGAATGATCGCGAATGACGAGGAGATGGCGGATCGGCAGTTGGTGATGCGGGATGGTGTGATCTGATCGCCACCCCTGTCGGCTTGACTTCCCCATGCCAGCAACCAGTGAAGCCGGGCATCGTCTTGCGGATAATGGCGGTCGCCATAACTTGTCGCATGCGGACTTTCCTGCGCACCTCCCTTCTCGCGTCCTGCATCCTTGGTCAAGTTGATCTCCAGGTAAAGGCCCAACCCGGTTCCCTCGATACCACGTTCAACGTGGCGGACGGCGGTTTTGGGCAAGGCGATGGCGCGACACAGGGACCAGTGAACGCATGCCTCGTGCAACCCGATGGGAAGATCCTTATCGGAGGAGCCTTCATTCCATACAACACCATGGTCGGCAGAGGTTTCAATCGGCTGAACGCGGACGGGAGCTTGGATGCCACATTCCAGGTCGGCACCGGAGTAGTGGGTACCGTGCATTGCATCGCCCTGCAGCCGGACGGGAAGATCCTGCTCGCAGGCGTGTTCGGCACCTACAACGGCACACCGCGGAGCAACATCGCGCGGCTGAATACGGACGGCAGCGTAGATACCGGCTTCGACCCGGGGACCGGTCCCAGTAGTGCGGTCTACTCCATGGCCGTACAGCCCGACGGCAAGATCATCATCGGCGGGGCCTTCAGCACGTACAACGGCACGGCACGGAGCAGGATCGCCCGCTTGAATGCCAACGGCAGCTTGGACGCTTCATTCAACCCGGGTACCGGTGCTACGGGCAGCGTCGGCAACCTCGGCATCTTGAGCGTGGTACACCAACCGGATGGAAAGATCCTCATAGCCGGTGATTTCAGCAGCTACAATGGCACTGCGCGCAACCGGATCGCACGGCTGAATGGGGATGGGACCTTGGACACGGGATTCAACCCGGGAACGGGGTCCGCCAACCCGCTCCGGTCGATCGCCCTGCAAGTGGATGGGAAGATCATCGTCGGAGGTGACTTCACCTTTTTCAACGGTACGGCCCGCAACCGGATCGCGAGATTGAGCAGCACCGGCAGCGTGGATACAGGCTTCGATCCGGGACTGGGCGTTGAGGGTGCTTTCGGTGCCGTTCACACTATCGCGCTGCGGCCGGATGGTAGGTTGCTGATCGCTGGATGGATCACCACGTACAATGGTGTAGTACGCAACAGGATCGCCAGCTTGACGAGCACCGGTGCGCTGGATACGGGTTTCGACCCCGGCGCAGGCGCGAACCAGACGATCCGTTGCACGGCGTTGCAAACCGACGGCAAGGTGATCATCGGCGGGGATTTCATCTACTTCGGCGGCCGCGGAAGCGGTCGCTTGGCGCGCGCGCATGTGGACGGCACACCGGATATCGGATTCAATGTAGCAGGGGGAGCGAACGACCAGGTACTCATCACCGCAGTACAACCTGACGGAAAGGTGTTGTTCGGCGGCAACTTCACGAGCTACTACGGCACCATCAGCGACCGTGTGACCAGGACCAACTCCGATGGCAGCATCGATGCCAGCTTCAACCTCGCCCTGACCGATCCCCAAACGATATATGATATCGATGTGCAACCCGATGGGAAGATCGTTCTCTCGGGATTCTCTGATTCGTTCAATGGTTACATCGCTCGTTTCAATGCGGATGGCAGCGCGGATCCCAGCTTCGATCCCGGCAACGGACCGGGCGGTACCAACTCCAGGATCACCTCCACCGCCGTCCAAGCCGATGGGAAGCTGATCATCGTGGGCTTCTTCAACAGCTACAATGGCACGGCCTTGAACAACATCGCACGACTGAATGCGGACGGCAGTCTGGACCCGACCTTCAACACCGGAACAGGAACGAGCAGTACGCTCGAATCCGTGAGCGTGCAACCGGATGGAAAGATCATCATCGGGGGAGGCTTCACGAGCTACAATGGGACCGCGTGCAACAACATCGCCCGATTGAACGCCAGCGGCGGCTTGGACGCTTCCTTCAACCCCGGCACTGGCCCGAATTCCACCGTGGTATGCACCGCCTTGCGGCCTGATGGCAAGATCGTCATCGGCGGAGCCTTTACCAGTGTGAATGGCACAATGTGCAACCGGATCGCCCGCTTGAACAGTGACGGCAGTTTGGACACGGGCTTCAACCCTGGAACGGGGGCTGGCGCCATCGTCCAATCCATGATCCTCCAGCCTGACGGCATGATCGTCATCGCAGGGAGCTTTACAACGATGAACGGGGTTTCGCGCAACCATCTCGCCCGCCTTAACGCGAACGGTGGGCTGGATAACGCGTTCGATCCAGGAACCGGGGCGAACAGCACGATCCGTTCCGTTGCGCTGCAAGCCGATGGCAAGATCCTCATTGGGGGGAGTTTTACCGGCTACAATGGCACGGGTCGCAACCGCATCGCGCGCGTGAACGGCACGCCATGCGTGGGCATCACGCTGATGCTCGAAGGACCGTACAGCGGAAGCTTGATGAACGACGCCTTGCGTTCACTCCCCTCGTTCCCGCTCACAGAACCGTTCACATCGATGGGCTATGCCGGTATCGGATACGTGGGGGGCGCAACGATCGGCTCCAGTGTTCGCACCACCACCGGCAACAACGCCATTGTGGATTGGTTGCTTGTGGAGATGCGACCCGTTGCAACGCCAGGAACGATCTCTGCATCCCGGGCTGTCCTGGTGCAGCGGGACGGCGACGTGGTGGACCTGGATGGGTCGAGCGCTGTTGGCTTCTCGGGCCTGCCGTCCGGCAATTATTGCGTGGCTGTGCGGAGCCGCAACCACTTGCCGGTGATGTCATCGCCAACAGTTCCGGTGAACTATGGTACCGGTGCCGCTGCGGTGGACTTCACCCTGCCCTCCACCTTGGTTTATGACAACGATGCCCGCCGGAACGTCGGAGGCACCATGGTGTTGGCCGCCGGTGACGTGAATGGCAACGGCACCGTTCAATATGCCGGCGGTGGCAACGATCGCGACCTGGTACTCGCCCGCATCGGTGGCATCATCCCCACGAATACCGTTAACGGCTATTTCCCGGAGGACGTGAACATGGATGGAATGGTGAGTTACACAGGCGCCGCGAACGACAGGGACGTGATCCTGCAAAGCATCGGTGGCATTGTGCCCACCAATACAAGGATGGCTTTGCTGCCGTGATCGTGGCGCACAACGAGGAGTTGGCTCAGATGGCGGACCGGCGTTTGGTGATACAGGATTGTACCAACTGAACATGAACGCAGCGGCACAGAGGAGAGCAGGGAATTCCATGGATCGGTCCCCTGGTCCGGTTGTTGCCATCCGGTGCGTCCCTTGTTGCCACCTTTGCCGTAATGCGCATTACGCTCCTCGCTCTCGCCCTGCTCCTTCCCTTCTGTAGCACCGCCCAAGACCTCCCGAGCGATCTGGACAAGATGCCCGCGTGGATGGTCACGCTGCTGACGGACCAGAAACCCACCAAGGTGTTTAAGCCGGAAGGCAAGTCGCTACACACGAACAAGTTCATTGGCACATGGGCTATTCAGACCGCCTACACGCGCCGTTATGAAGGTTGGAGCGATGCACACCGCATGGTGATCCGCGAATTCGATGGGCAATTCACGCTGCAAAGTGCATTGTTGATCGATCTACAGGCGAACATTAAAATGAAAGTCCGTTGGGGCGGGCAATACCCGCACGTGGAGATCGAGGACCTCTACATCCCACAGGCCGGGTACTTCTACGAATTGTTCAACGACACGGTGATCCCAACGGGCAAGACCGAGCAGATCATGGGCGTTGAATGCACATCATTGATCGGCACGAACAGCAACCGGGACAGCACATGGTATTGGAAGACGGATGTCCACCCCGAGCTCTTCGCCGATCTGAAAGCATGGTCGCGTTGGTTGTGCCGCGATGGTGAGCTGGAATACCTGAGCGCGCTTAGCGACAAGAACGCGGGCGGCTCCTTGAAGGTGAGCTGGCGCGGGCGGCAGTACGCAACACGAGAGCAAGGCAGCATGACCTTCACGGCGATAACTCCCGGTGCCGTGCCGATGCCCGAGTTCGACCTCACCCCCAGCACGATCGCCGAAAA
>DEQO01000151.1 GCA_002360495.1 Flavobacteriales bacterium UBA3364 | reverse complement strand
ATCTAGGACCCGATGGGAGCACCACCGTACCGTGGCCGGTGCAGGCGCGCGTTACGGAATAGTCCGTGCCCTCGTATGCAAACTCATCCACGTAGGAGGTGCCGTAGGTGAAGGGGAATTGCAGGACCGTCTTCGGGTCGGTGTACTGCACGGCATCGGGGGTGCCCAGGTCTTCCGCCAACATGTCCAACCCGGAAGGGCTGAGGAAGTAGTACGAATAGCGAAAGTCCCCACCGAGATCCAACCGAAAACACAAATTGGCCGTCGGAAAAGACGCCGCATATGGAGTGCCCACCGGTGGGATGAACGCCGCAGCGGCCACTTCGGAGGTGGTCGCCGTGCTGAAATCCCAGGTCACGTCCTCGCCATCGAGCTCCGGGTTGCTCTCGCCGGGGTCGGTAACGGCATCGATCGTGTAGGTGTTCCCCAACAATTGCAAGTTGCCGTATTGCAGAACGGGTTGAGCGATCGAACAGATCGGAGCGAACAGGAAAGGAAGTAGTGATGGTCGCATGGTCGGTGGGTCCTGTCCAACGGAACTAATGTGGGTCAACGCTTGTTCAGGTAACGGTGGGGCTCGGTCCCGCAAAGCGTCGGGCAGGGTTCCTCGCAGAAGAGGTACCCATCGAGATCATGTACCTCGCCGCCAGCGATACGCACGGCGGTCATTCGCATGCTCCATAGCTCGCCATCCTTGGTGCGTTCGGGGGTCATTCGAACGCCATTGCAATCCTTCAGGTCCAGCAGCGCCTCCACATCCTCCGACCTGAAATTCGCCGCGTAGCTGGCCTCTTTTGCCTCCTGCACCCACTCCACGCTTTTCAGTGCGCGGGTCTCCGTACACACGTAGTAGGTCACGATGGTCCCCACCACTTTATCGCTGAGGCGATAGTGTGGGCCGGGTTCCCCATAGTTGTCCGTGCTGTCCTTCGCCATGCCGATGACGAGGGCCGAGCCATGGTCATCATCACGGTCCCTGCGCGCATTGTAGAACCGCAGGCCCGGGGCATCCTTCATGTAGAATTCCAATGTGTTCTGGTCGAACACGGCTTCCTTGAAGCCTTGCTCGCCATACAAGCTCGGGTCCGGTCCGGTGGCGCATCCTGCAAAGGCAAGCAGGCCGAGTAACATCCCGGCCGCGATGGGTGATCGGTGGTGGTGCATGGTTCGGATGTTGTTATCGAATATACGCGTCGGCACGCGATCCACCGCACCACATGGGTTTTCCGCGATTATCTTTCAGCAATGGGATCCCCGGTCCGCCTTCCCATGCCAGGCCCATGGCGATGCATCCTGTGCCTGATCGTGTTCCTGCGCGTGAGCATTGGTCCGGCCCAGGATAGCAATTTGCAGGCCTACCAGTTCTGTATGGACAGTTGCAATACTGCCGAACTGGCGGGTACCTACGAACGCGCCTTGCTCTTGCTGGACCGCGCGAAGACCCTTGCCGATTCAGCGGAGGATACCCTGCGCAGGGCCGATGTGCTGGTGAAGCGCGGCGTGATCCGCCAACGTCAAGGCGATTACAACGCAGCGCTCGGCCATTTCTACGAAGCGTTGCACCTGTACGAGTCCATCGACCACCACGCAGGGCTGGCCGAGGTGTACAACGACATCGGTTCCGTGCACCACTACGACAAGAACTATGTGAAGGCCCGTGAATACTATACCCTGAGCCTTCGTTTGCGCGAAGAGCAAGGGACCCCGGCACAACTGGCGATCCTCTACAACAATTTCGGTGCGCTGCTGGAGGATCTCGACCGGCCGGACAGCGCGTTGTCCTTCCACCGCAAATGCCTCGCGATCCGTACCCAACAGCGGGACACATCGTGGATGGCCGTTTGCTTCATGAACATCGGCGCGTGCCACAAGCTGCTCGACGCCAACGACAGCGCCCGCTTCTACCTGTTGCGGGCCAAGGAACTGCTGCGCGTCATGCCCAACCGCTACCTGCACGGGTCGGTGGACTATCGCTTGGGATCGGTGGACCTCGCCGATGGCCGACCCGCCGATGCGGTCCGACATTGTGGTGATGCGTTGGCCGTGGCCATGGACCTGAAGCTGGCACCGCTCATGCAGCACTGCTATGCGTGTCTTCATGAGGCGTACGGCAGGCTCGGTGATGCGCCGCGTGCCTATTCCCTGTTGAAGCGCTACGTCGCTTTGCGCGACTCGATGTTCGGCGAAGAGCGTGTGAAGGAGCTCACGCGCATCGAAATGAACCATGCGTTCGAACGCCAACAGTTCGCAGACAGCGTGGTGCAAGCCGACCTGCTGCGCAAGGCCGACCAGGCTTATCGGGAGGGGCTGGCGCGGGAACGCGATCAACGCAACATCTTCCTCTTCTCCGCCATCGCCGTCCTGGGCGTCGCCGGTGGCCTGTGGAGCCGCTTGCGCTACATGCGCCGCTCGCGGTCCATGGTGCAGCGCGAGCGCGAGCGCAGCGACCAGCTCCTGCTCAATATCCTGCCGCGCGGCATCGCCGAGGAGCTGAAGGAACATGGCCAGGCGCAAGCACGCGATGTCGATGGCGTTTCGATCCTCTTCACCGACTTCGCCGATTTCACACCGTTGAGCGCAGGGCTCACAGCGCAGGAACTAGTGGCCACGATCCATACCTGCTTCACCGCGTTCGATGCGATCGTAGCCCGGCACGGGTTGGAGAAGATCAAGACGATCGGCGATGCCTACATGGCCGCTGGGGGGTTGCCCGAACCCCGAACGGGAAGCGCCCGCGATACGGTGCTGGCCGCGCTGGAGATGCAGGACTACATGATCGCATTCAACAAAGCACGCCCCCCTGGAACGCCCGCCTTCGCGATGCGCGCGGGCATACATACGGGCGATGTGGTCGCGGGGATCGTCGGGCGCGACAAGTTCCAGTACGACATCTGGGGGGAGCCCGTGAACGTCGCCAGCCGCATGGAATCGGGCGGGGCCGTGGACCAAGTGAACATCAGCGGGACCACTTACCTGCTGGTGAAGGACGACCCTGCCTTGCAATTCATCCCGCGGGGGGACCTGTACGTAAAAGGACGTGGCGAGCTGACCATGTACTTCGTCAGTCGGCGTTGAGTTCGCGAACGAGCTGCACCGGTATCTGCGGTATTGGGCATTCGGCACGTGTCGTGCCTACATTCAGGGTAACCAATTCCACCCATGATCATTTCCCGCACCACCTTCACCCTTCGCTTCCGGACAGGCCAAACCGGCGATCGCCCTCTGGAAACAGATCATGGACGTGAAGATGGCCGGTGTGGACAAGATGCCCATGCGCCTGCTCACCGATGTGAACGGCCCGAACTACACGTTGGTGCATGAGTACGGCATGCGGGGCTTCACCGACCTCGGCCCCGGCAACCATGTGTGGACCGCGAACGAACAGATCCGTGCCCTCTATCCGCAATTCGTACCCCTGTGCGGATCGTCGCGCAACGACCTCCTGCATGTGGAACACCAGGTGGGCACGGAGCCGCCACCGGGCTTCCTGGTGGAACGCATGTGCTTCCGCGTGCGCTACGGCCAGGCCCGCGATGCCCTCGCCATCTGGAAAGAAGCGCTCGACCTCATCAAGGGGAACCAGCTCATCCCCTACACCCGGCTGCTCACGGACATCACCGGCCCCAGCTACCAGGTGATCATGGAGATGTACTACCGCAACATGCTGGACCTCGGCCCCAAGATGGGCGCCTGGCTCAGCGACCAGCGCCTGCGCGATCTGCACCAGCGTTTCGTCCCGCTCTGCGAACAGTCGGAGCGTACGCTGTACCGCTTGGAATACGCGGTATGATCCGCCACCCGGTATCAGCGCACTACGTTCAGGTGTCCGCTCAAACTTCGGGAGCGCTCGCCTTGTCCATCCCAATAGCGCAAGTGGAGTTGCCAGGCGTAGAGCGCTATCGGTGATGCCGCTGCGCCGCCCGGATCCCCCCAGCGTTCGTCGGGATCCTCGCTATGCCACACCTCCCTCCCCCACCGGTCGTAGAGTGTAAAGGCGTAGCTGCGCAAGGCGCATTGTTGCACCGCGCCGAACACATCGTTGATGCCATCGGCGTTCGGGGTAACGGCGTTCGGGATGTACACTGCGCAGGAGCAATCGGCCGTGGTAACGATGCGCTCATCCGCAGTGATGCAGCCCGCGCTATCGCTCACGGTGAGCGACCAGGTACCGGCGCTGACCTGCAGGGTGCTGTCCGCACTGCCATCGCTCCACAGCCAGGCCGCAGCGCCGGTGGGTATGCGAAGGAGCAAACTATCGGCAAGGCAGAGCAGCGTATCGGCACCGAGATCGAACGATACCCCACCGAAGTCGATCTGCGCCGATGCCACGAGGGTGTCACATCCCAAGATCACGTTCACGGAATAGGTGCCAGGTGCATGCACGGTGATCGATGGTGTCAACTCACCTGTGCTCCATTCATACTGCGGTACGATCAGCGCATGTGTCACCGTAGCATCCAACGTCATGGTCCCCCCGTCGCAGATCGTGGTGTCGTTCAGCACGATCTCCGGCGGCACGATGGGCGGATGTGTGTCCCAGTGGTTCGGCAGGCCCCAGGTGCTGGGTGCGTTGAGGCCAACACCATAATCCACGAAACCGCAGGCCGCCCCCGCTGCGTCCGGCGCCGTGATGCGCGAAAGGAACTGTGCCCCGTTGAGGCGCGCGGCGTAGATGGTGCCGTCCGGTGCGCGTTGCAGTGAGCCGTAGGCCAGGCCGCTGGGTTGTGATATCTCCACCTCATTCACCAGCTGATCGCCGATGACCGAGTACTGCATGATGCGCGCCAATGCCCCACCGTCCTGTAGACCGTTCTCGCTTTGGTACAACCGGTCACCACTGGGTGAGAAGCACACGCCATAGCCCCGGATGTCCCAGTTGGGTGTTGAATGCGTGACCGAATCTGCCAGGGTGAGGATGCCCGTGCTGTTGTCGAAGTGCAACAGGTCCAGGCGGCTGGTCCCGTTGTTCTCCCCATTGAATTCGCCCCAAGTGGTGGCCAGGTTATCGCCGCGCGGGTTGAACTGCATGCAGCCGATCTGCGGGATCGGTGAATTGAACGCGTCGTTGGTGATGGGCCGTCCCACATCGCTATCCACCGGCCCCAGGATCCCCGAACAGCTTACGAGGTAGGCATGGTAGGTGCTGCCTTGCCACGTGTGCGCAACCACCCATGTGTCACGACCGTTCGCATGCCGTGTTGCCGTGAGCTTCTCCACAACAGGTCCGACCAAGGGCTGGTTCAACAGGGTCACATCACCGAACCCGCCGTTCGCGCTCATGTCCACAACGGAATAGGCCATGGCGTCCCAGCCACCGGGCATGGCGCCCAGTGCCGGTACGGTGAAGAGGTAGTACCGCTGGGGATCATCGGGGAAGGGAACGATCAACGCGCTCTGGCTGCTGCTGAAATGGCCCATAAGCCCCGTTCCGTTGGGCATGGCGGCGTGGGTGCGGTCCCACACCGTTGCACCATTGGTATAGAACAGCAGTTGACCGCTGGCATCGGCGATCGATGTTACTCCTTCATCGGTGCTAAGCGCTCCGTTGCTCAGCATGGTCGGTGGGCTGGTGCCCATGTCAAGTCCTGCGCCGAAGCCGAAATACCACCAACGATGTTCCTGCTCTTGGGCATGAAGAACGGCACTCACGAGCAGGCCCAAGACACACGCGATCGATCGTCCCGAGAACTTCATTCCCTTTGTAGACGCATGCGCGGCGACACGCGATGCCCCGTCCCAAGAGAAAGGGATGAGCGGAGCGATATCCGGTTCACCCCATCAACTCCCGCACGCGTGGGGCCACCTGGGTCCCATAGAGTTCGATGCTGCGCAACATCTTGTCGTGCGGCAACGTGCCCGCGCTGTACTTCATGTCGAAGCGGGTAAGGCCGAGGGCCTTCGCCGTGCGTGCGATCTTGGCGGCAACGGTCGCCGGAGAACCCACGCACAACGCACCACCGGGTCCTGCGGACTGTTCGAAACCGGCGCGGGTCGTCGGTGGCCACCCGCGTTCGCGACCGATGCGGTCGTGCATGGTGGCATAGTGCGGCCACAGTTCTTCGCTTGCCTGTTCGTCCGTCTCAGCGATGTAACCCGGGGAATGTGCGCCCACGGGCAACACCGCACGGCCCGCTTCCTTCAGCGCGCGGTGGTAGAGTTGCACGTACGGCACGAAGGCGAGCGGATCGCCGCCGATGATCGCAAGCATCAACGGCAGGCCGTAGTGCGCTGCCCGTACCACCGAGGCCGGGGTACCTCCTACCCCGATCCATGTACGCAGTTGGCCCGATGCCGTTGGCGGGTAAACGCGCTGGTCCTTCAGTGCTCCGCGCGTGCGACCGCTCCAGGTCACGGGCGTTTCCTTCAGCAACTCCACGAAAAGCGCCAGTCGCTCGTTGAACAACTCCTCGTACCGATCAAGGTCGAGGCCGAAGAGCGGGAAGGATTCGGTGAAAGAGCCGCGCCCGATGATCACTTCCGCACGGCCGTTGGAGATCGCGTCCAAGGTGGAGAAACGTTGGAACACGCGTACTGGATCATCGCTGCTCAGCACCGTGACCGCCGAACCCAGGTGGATGTTCTTCGTACGACCGGCAATGGCCGCCAGCACCACCTCGGGCGCGCTCACTGCGAAGTCCGCGCGATGGTGTTCCCCTACGCCGAAGAAGTGCAGGCCGAGCCGGTCCGCCAGCTCTGCCTCAGCCACCACATTGCGCAATACCTCATCATGGGGAAGCAAGGTGCCATCGGCACCGAAGGACACATCACCGAAGGTGTCCAGACCTAGTTCGAGGTGGGGCATGGTTTCGTCCGCGAATGGACGGACGAAAGTAACCGCTGCGCAAAGCGGTTAACCCCCGCAGGGTCGCCGCCTCGGGACCCTGCGCTCAACGCTTGAGATACCCCATCTCCTGGTAGGCCCGCAACGGCGCCTTCCATATCCCACCGTGTGTGTAGAACGCAACGTTCGAGTGAGGATAGGCTACCGCGTCATTTGCCAAGCGCCGGTGGCTCCCGTTTGCAAGGGATCCTGCGCAACGGGATGGATGTGTGCCGCGTGGAGTTCCGCATGTACAATGAGGCCTGTTCTGTGTTGAAGGCCTTCTGCTGGATGGACTTCTTCCACTTCGACCTGCGCACGAACAGGGTTGCCGCACGTTCCGCCGCATACTTGGAACGCTCTGCGCGCATCCATCAACCCGGTATGGAAGGCAGCTTCGATGCCCGCCGCATGGCATTCACCGAACGTGCGGCGGTGCACCAGGCCCTTCGGGTACCTCCATGGTCGAGCCGGAAGGGCCTTTCGTCACGGCCTTCAAAACAACGCGTATCAGATAATACGACAACGAGACGATCATGACCATCGGGGCCAGGAACGGTGTTCCATCGCCATGACCCGTTGAGAAGGGCACGGCACATTGCACCGCCGTGTTGGCGCATACCGTGACCGTCAGCAAGACCCTGATCCGGCGCCGCCGTTCGGGTCCGAAGACCGCACGATGATCCCTGCGTACCTCCCGCTTCGTTCCTCCTTCGATGGTTCCCATGCTTGCTTGCGGGATAGTCGCCGAAGGGATCGAAAGGTTACTCGAGCCAGTGTGCCGGGCCCTGGACTTCCTGCACAGCATATGGTGTTCTATGCGTGTCGGCCTTTCATGAGCACAACCCCTCCCAATGGTGCCTCCGCTCACCACCTCGACGACACCGGACGTATCTTCACTTCCCTGCCCGTAAGGGCCCTTGTTCCAGACCCTAGCACCGATCAACATGAGACCATACTCCCCAGCGCTGTGCCTATTGCTCGCCGCCGCTCCTCATCACTTGTCGGCCCAGGTACCGGAATGGGCGTGGGCGCGCAGCGGCGTTGGACTGGAGTACGATGAAGCGATCACCGTGGCCACCGACCCGCTCGGCAATGTGATCGTAGCGGGCAACTTCACCAGCGGCTCCATCACCTTCGGCGACATCATCTTGCAGAACAACACACCCGGCGACGACGATCTGTACGTGGTGAAGTACGACCCGGAAGGCAATGTGACTTGGGCCCGCAGCGCTGGAGGCGCACTGGACGACAAAGCCGATGCCGTGACCACCGATGCAGCAGGAAATGTCTACCTGGCCGGTAATTTCTACAGCCCCACCATCAGCTTCGGCGACTTCCCCCTTACGAATGCGGGCAACGTGGGCGACGTCTGCCTCGTGAAATACGACCCGGCCGGCACCGTGCTTTGGGCCACACGTGGAGGTGGCGTTGGACTGGAGATCCCACACGCCATCGCGGTGGACCCGGGGAACAACGTGATCGTAGCGGGCCGCTTCTCCAGCAACGAGGCCATCTTCGGAAGCACGACGTTGCTGCAGGCGGGAAGCATGGACGTTTTCGTGGTGAAGTACGACGCGAACGGCAATGTCCTGTGGGCCACTGGTGCGGGCGGTGGCAGCAACGACGAAGCGCAGGCCGTGGCCGTGGATGCTGCCGGTGATATCATCGTGGCGGGCTACTACACCCAGGAGGCCGACTTCGGCACCACAACGCTGCCCAACCCTGGTTTGGCCAACATATTTCTGGCCAAGTGTGACGGCGTCGACGGAACGTTCCTGTGGGCGGAGTCCACCGCCGCCGATGGTGATGAACGGGCGCTGGCCATCGATCTGGATGCACAGGACAACATCTTCGTGGCAGGTTTCTTCGCCAGCGATGAACTCACTTTCGGCTCAACGACGCTCATCAATTCAGGGATCAACAACGGCTTCGTGGCCCGGTACAACAGTGTTGGCGAAGCACAGTGGGCACAGGGCCTCAACGGGAGGAGCAAGGTGCAGGGCATCGCCTTGGCGAACGACGCTGTCTACGCCTGTGGCTTTTTCAACGACAGCCCGCTGAACTATGGTCCGGACGAGTTGACCGTGCAGGGCGGGTCGGATCTATTCGTGTTGAAGAGCGACCTGGCCGGCAATGCACAATGGGTAGCAAAGCAAGGTTCTGGCGGGGAAAGCGGTGAGAGTGCCATGGCCATTGCGGCGGACGCCGGTGGCCACCTCGTGATCGCGGGCCGGTTCGATAGCGACGAGGTCACCTTTGGTTCGGCACAGCTCACCATCAGCGATGGGTTCGACATGTTCGTGCTGCGCATGGGCGATCCCGATGTGGGCATCGTCGATGCAGCCGGAACGGGACCGGTGTCACTATACCCGAACCCCGGCGCCGGACCTTTCGTCCTCGAAGGTCTTACCGGCGTGCGGACGATCGAGATCAGCAACAGCATGGGGGCGGTCGTCCATACTCAACGCAACCCAGCCGCCCAGGAACGCATCATGATGGATCTGGACGGGTTGCCCGCAGGTCACTACCAGCTGACGGCATCCGGGGAAGGACGCACGGTAGTAAAAAAGCTCGTTCTATTGGGTGGGGTCGGGCGTTGAGCCAACGTCTTGTGGCGGCTTGGTCAACCTTCTGCATACTCTTGCGTTGAAGGGTGGTGACCGGCCGGATCTGGGCCGGGACGCCCATGGCCGTCCGCATCACCTTCAAGCCCGGCATGAAGCAGTCGCAGCAGGCGGCGCGCTATTTCCACGACACGGTAGGCGGACTGGTGGAAGCCCTCCTTGAAGGTTGCGAAGAACACCACTTCCGTATCACGGCCGACCACGGCGCTGCGCTACAGATACGGATCTGGAGTGCCACAGCCCCGGACCAGGAGGTGCTGCATGGGTTGATGGACCTGTTACTGGGGCTTCGCGCCGACCTACGCACGTTACAGGAAGACCCCGGTGGCCAGGACCGCGTGGCGAAGCTGGCGACCGATTGGCTCTCCGTACACCTGGGTGGTGCCGACCTATATGCCGAACTCGCCGTGGAGCACCCTGGACCGGTTCCTGAGGAGCGCCCTGAATTCGCATTGGGCCTCGTGCATGGGCGCTGCGCCATGATCAGCACCGATACCGTCCTCTTCACCTGGTTGGACGACAGCATATTCGGGCTAGCTGTGGCGGGCCATGGCAGCTATCTCGTGGAAACGGTTTCCGGCGCGAACGCTGAGCACCACCGGTGGCGCCGGGCCTCTTGAGGTTTCCCGAAGTACTACGATCGGCGGCCCACCATCGGTACGGGTGGTGACACAGGACATGCCCGTCAGGTGGCCCGGAACGCGGAATGGAGCAATAGCGTTGACACCAACCCCTCAGTTGCTGTGGCTTCCTTTGCCGCCTGTATCGCCACCATCCGCGTCCCCGACGTTGTCGATCGAACCCGATCCGGTCGTACTCGTTCGAAGTTTCCCCTTGCAGTTCAAGTTGATGCCACCCGACCCTGTCAAATTGCCTTCGCAGTCACGGGCTTCCATTTCGCTGGCATCCACGTCACCGGAACCCACGACCTCCACCTTCAGCACATCGGTGTGTCCGACGATGCGCACATCACCACTGCCTGAGACCGAGATCTCCGTCGTGCCGCCGACCTCCACGTTCTCCCCGACTATATCCCCGGACCCATCGAGATCGATGGACAGGGAGGTCAGGCCTTTCATGGAATCGAAGTGGATGTCGCCCGAACCCTGAAGGTCCAGGTGCACCTTTTCCGTTCCGGCGAAGTTCCCTATCGCCACATCACCCGAACCAGCCAAGGCGATGCGCTCCAACACGGGCAGGTACACTTTCACGACCACCGATCGCTGCGAGTTGTACCGGTTCCTGCCGTCGATCGCCTTCGTGCCGATGACCAGGGACCCGTCCTTCACACTGAGGTCGAGCCGATCGATCTGCTTTTCGTCGCCTTCCGCCTTCACGGAAAAGTCGCCCTGCTCCAACACCACATCCAAGGCACCAAGCACCGAGACCCCGGTGAAACCGGAGATCTCGAATTCCCTGCCGCTCAACGATCCATCGGGCTCAACGGCCAGCACGCAGTTCTGCAGCGAGGCCATGCCCGGCGCAGCTGTGACTATCGTGATCCTTCGCCCCGGAGGTATCGGCGGAACCGGCTGTACAAATGCATTGAAGTCGGTGGGCGGTCCGGCTACCTCAGCTGCCTCGACCTTGTCTTCCTTCTTCACGGGAGTGGCCTCCGGAACCGGTGCCTGTGGTACAGGAGCCCTGCCCACCGGTTCTTCCACAACAGACGCTTCGTCGAGTTCCACAAGTGGGGCCGCTGCGGGTGTCGGTGTGCGTGGAGTTCCCGGTCCCTGATCGTTGGGGCCAAGGAAGTAGATGGACCCTGCGATGATCATCGCTCCAGCGGAAGTCATGAGGATCGAGTTGAGGTTGATGTTGCTGAACCATGATCCAGCGGACGATGCCAGTGTGAACGTGGCGACCATGCCGCCCACTTGTTCCACGCTAAGCTCCACGGGCAGCTCGCGCAGTACGTCGAAGGTCTTGTCGGTTTCGCCAGCGTTCATAGCATCAAGGTCTTTATGGCGTGAAGTACTTCGGTGTCTTTCGCCCGTGAACGTCCGTCGAGCAACGTGCGCACTTTGGCCCGGCCCCGGCTCACGCTGGTCTTCACCGCGCCCTCGGAACAGCTCTGTATCTCAGCGATCTCGGCCATGGTGAGGCCGCTCACTTCGAAAAGGACCAGTGCTTCGCGTTGCGCAGCAGGCAACTTGTGCAAGGCGTCGTAAACGATACGTACATCCACCAGCATCTCGGCGGTGGCACCGCGCTCCTTCAGCCGCGCCAACTGCTTCTCGCACACATCGGCATTGCGCCGTTGCACGCGCCACACGCTGATGGCCCTGTACCGGGCAGCGCGAACGAGGTAATGCAGCAGCTCGTCCTTCTTCTCGATGGTCTCGAACTTCTGGAACGCGGAAAGCAGCACATCCTGCACGAGGTCCTGCGCATCCATCTTCCCGTAGGCCAGTGCAGAACAGTAGCGCACGAAGGGTTCGTGGCACTTCGCGTACGCTTGCATGAAGGCGGTCTGCTTGTCGGTGGACACGGCGGTTCCCGGGGTTTCGTGGATCGATAGTCGCAGAAGTGCTTTAAAGGTTACTGCGTGGATGTGGATATATGGTCGTTTGGTGATCCGTTCCACATCACGGCGTTCGGGTCGCCCGGTCCAGTAAAGGGACCGATCTTCAGTTCGACCACACCGCATACCCCTTGCGCCGCAGCTCCAGGGTAAGACCTTTCTCCACTTCCAGCGCTTCTTTCCGGCTCAACGGCCCGATGTCCTGGTAGAGGCTCGGGCGCAGATAGCGGCCGTATTTCTTGACGATGGCGGCGCTCAGGTCGTGCCCCTTCGTGCTGAGCGCACCGGTCTTGTGCTGCTGGAACCGCTCCTGCGGTGTCTTGCTCGTCATGCCCACGTACAGGCATTCCAACACACCGTTGAACTGCGGGTTCGCTTCGCGGAAACGGCGGTCTTCCGTGTACACTTTGCGATGAAGTTCGATGACATAGACGGTGTAGACGATAGGCATTCCCTTGCGGTCTGGGCTGTGTAAAATAAGGCGTCGTAACGATCGTCCCGTTCGGAAAGGATGTGCTTCACCGATCACGTGGGAACATCGCGGTACATCACCCCTCGTATAGGCCCTGCTGACCGATCACGGGATCCGGCACGAGATCCGCAATACGCCCCACATGGCAACGTACATCCCCATCGACCAATTGCGGGAGGCCGTGCACCAGGCCACGCGCCGCACGGTGCGGCGGTTGTGGATCACGTGCGCCATGGTGATCATGATGTGGGGCGCGGTGATCGCGCTGGCCACCTGAGGTCCATCGTGATCACCCTGCCATGCTTCCCCAAGGGGCCTGGCAGCGGGGGGCACGGGTGCTCAAGGAACGGCGCCATGGCGTTGGTTACCGCTCCTTTACGTCCTTTGCCATCCTCGACGCACGCACGGCGCAGCCATGCTCTTCAACTCGTTCCAGTTCTGCTGCGTTTTCTTCCCGCTCGTAACGGCGCTCTACTTCCTGTTGCCCCATGGGTGGCGCCGGTGGTTGTTGCTCGGGGCGAGCTGTTGGTTCTACATGGCCTTCGTGCCGGTGTACATCCTCATCCTCGCCATCACCATCGCGGTGGATTATGTGGCCGGCATCTGGATAGAACAGCACACCGGGCGGCGCAAGAAGTTCTTCCTGGTGGCGAGCATCATCGCCAACGTCGGCGTGCTCGCGGTATTCAAGTACTGGAACTTCCTCAACCAGAACATCGGCGATCTCTACCACACGCTCGGCATGGGCTATGATGTGCCCGACCTCGGCATGCTGCTGCCCATCGGTCTCTCGTTCCACACCTTCCAATCGCTCGCATACACCATCGAGGTCTACCGCGGCCACCAGCGCGCCGAGCGGCACATCGGCACATTCGCGCTCTATGTACTGTTCTATCCTCAGCTCGTGGCGGGGCCCATCGAACGGCCGGCCAACCTGCTGGACCAGCTGAACGCCCCCGCCGGTCGTGGCATCCGATCTCACTACGATCACGCGCGTGTGGTGCATGGGCTGAAGCAGATGCTCTGGGGCTTCTTCAAGAAACTCGTTGTCGCCGACCGCTGTGGTGTGGTGGTGACGCAGGTGTATGGCAGTCCTGGCGACTACGATGCCGTGGGCCTGCTTCTCGCCACCTACCTCTTCGCCTTCCAGATCTACTGTGACTTCAGCGGCTACACGGACATCGCCTTGGGTGCTGCGCGCATCATGGGCTTCGACCTGATGCAGAACTTCCGCACGCCATATCGCAGCGCAAGCATCAGTGAGTTCTGGCAGCGCTGGCACATCAGCCTCAGCACTTGGTTCCGCGATTATCTCTACATCCCGCTCGGCGGCAACCGTGTCGGAACCGCACGTGGATACACCAACATCCTCATCGTCTTCCTGGTGAGCGGTCTCTGGCACGGCGCCAACTGGACCTACGTGATCTGGGGCGGCCTGCATGGCGCCTACCTCGTACTCGCGCGGGTGCTCGCTCCGCTCCGTTCACGCATCGGTACCGTGACCGGCCTTGCGCGCGCACCACAGCTGGAACGCGCCTTCAACGTGTGCATCACCTTCCACCTCGCCTTGATGGCATGGATCTTCTTCCGTGCGAACACCGTGACCGACGCATTCACCATCCTCCGCCGCATCGCCACCACGGCATGGCACCGCACGGATATCCGGCACCTCAACAAGGAGCTCCCCACGGGTTCGGTCGATGTCACCATCCTGGTCGTGCTGCTCTTCGTGCTGATCGATCCACGAATGGATGCGATCATCAAACACGAGCGCCGAATGCCGCAGGGCCTGCTGGGCATGTTGCTCTTCGCTGCGCTGCTCGTCGGCCTCCTCGTCCTCGGTCACTTCGGAGCCACGTCCTTCATCTACTTCCAGTTCTGAGGAATGCGTTCACCACAGCTGCACGGAGACACAGCAGGGAGCGGTGTACGAAAGGGCGCCCGGGGCGTGCTGCGCACCTTGATCACCGGCTTGCGTTTCCTTGCGATCGCCATACTGCTTTACGGGTCGGTCTTCTTCGTGCTGAGCCACGTCCACTTCCAACAGGAGCCGTTGACCTTCCACAGCGCGCCGTACTACCATTACAAGGGTGGCATATCGTGGCGGAAATTCCGCGAGTTCGATCCACGGCAACACTGGGATGTGATCGTAGTGGGTTCGTCGCATGCGTACCGCGGCTACGACCCCCGTGTTTTCGCCGAACAGGGTATCCGTTCGTTCAACCTGGGCAGTAGTGCCCAATCAACGACGAACACCGCCATCCTGCTGGAACACTATGTGACCAAGGCGAACTGCGGGCTGCTGATCCTTGATGTGTACGACAAGGCGCTGGGCACCAGTGGCCTGGAGAGCACCAGTGACCTTACTCAGAACATCCCATCCGCCAGGGCGGCGGCGCGGATGGCTTTCGCGCAGTGCGATCCGCGTGCACTGAACATGATGGCACTGCGCTGGCTCACGGCCGATGTCAGGCATTACGACGATACGTCCTATGTGAGCGGTGGCTTCGCGCAGCGGACCGATACCGCGCAACATGGGATGAACACCACGAGCGACATGCCGGTGGTGCTGGACCCTTTGCAAGTGGAGAACCTCCACCGCTGCATCGCTTTCGCACGCGAACACGATATCCCGCTCGTGCTGGTCACGCATTGCGCGCCTGGCCCTGTACAACGTGCGCGGCACGCGGCCTTCCGCACGTTCATCGAAAGCTGTCTTCTCGGCACCGGCATCCATTACATCGACCTCACCTATGGACACCAATTGGACGCACACGAGCACTTTTACGACGACAACCACCTGAACCTTGCGGGTGTGCGCCTCTTCAATGCGCAACTGCTCGATTCTTTGAGAGCGTACGATCTGATCGGGCAGTGAGCTGGAGCGGCATGCGGGATGTTGACAAGAACATGGCGTGTTACCCGAGCGCCCCGTCCTTGCGATCCCGGAACGACTACACGCAGGCCGCTTTCGTTCCGATCCCGTGCGCGAAGGTGACAGGTAGGAAGCGCCGGCACGTCGGAGAATCCGTTCTTCTTCAGGATGGGCATCAGCACTGTCCCGAATTTCGCGAACGCTTCTTCCGATCCCCATACATCCACCATCGACAACCCGTTCCCATTCCTGGCGCCGGTGTGGCGGATCGATCCTTCGGGCTCCGAGCCCTGCTGCACAGATCGGCCCGTGTCTTCTTGTGCTGCCCAACGGTAAGCATCGAAATTTCGAACATCACAAAACGTTCTTCCAATGCCCGTGGGATCAGGGGCTCTACTCGTTCGGCTCCCGGGCCCCGCCCCGTCCTTGCGCTGGTCTCCGGGCTCCAGCAACCATCGAACCTTGTGGCATGCGTGACCGGATCATCCCCTCCTATTCGGCCATTGTTACACGGCTGAACAGGTCGGACGGGTGTCCGGAACGCATGGGCTGGACTGTGGACAACATGTGCAACGACCCTCAAAACGCGGAGCAAGCGCTTAATACGACGCTTGCATGTTCAAGCCGTGGCGGGCGTCGTCGCTTCCACGAAATACATGGCCATCTCGCCCTTGCCTTTCGCCTGCACCTTGCCACGTGAAATGAAGACGAGACCAGGGATATCCTTCACCAGCGCATAGGTCGCCTCGCTGATGTTCACCTGGCCCACCGCACCGGACGATTCCATGCGCGAAGCAGTGTTCACCGTATCGCCCCAGATGTCGTATTGGAATTTCTTCACGCCCACGATACCGGCCACGACAGGCCCGGTGTGGATGCCAATGCGGATCTCGAAGTAGGGCAGCCCTGCCGCGATCTTCCGGGACTTGCCTTCGGCGATGAAATCGCGCATGGCCAACGCCACTTTTATCGCGTCCACCGCGTGGGTGCCGTTCTCCACCGGCAGGCCACCGACGGCCATGTAGGCATCGCCGATGGTCTTGATCTTCTCCAGGCCGAATTGCCCGCAAATGCGGTCGAAGTAACTGAAGCACTCGTGGAGGTCCTTCACGAGTTGCTGCGGGCTTACCAGCTCGCTCATGGCGGTGAAGCCCTTGAAGTCGGTGAAGAGCACGGTAACGTGATCGATCAGTCTTGCTTCGGCTTCGCCCTTGGTCTTCAACTCCTCCGCCACTTCCTTGGGCAGGATGTTCAGGAGCAGGGTCTCGCTCCTGTCCCGCTCCGCTGCGATGATCTTGTTCGTTCGCTTGGTATATCGGTACCTGTTGAACATGCCACCGGCCAGCAACAAGAAGAGGATCCCGACCGCAATGGTCCCATTGCGTATGGCCTTCTGCCTTTTCAACTCCACATTCCGCAGCTCCTGGTCCTTCTCCAACAAGGAGATCTGCCCTTCCTTCTTCTCGATCTCGTAGCTCAACGATTGGGCCTGTAGCTTCTTGTCCATATCGGCGTTGTACAGGGTGTCCTTGATGCCCGATGAAAGGTTGAGGTAGGTGTAGGCCCGCTTGTAATCGGCTGATCTGGAATAACTACTGGCCAGGCCGTCATACGCCGCCTTCATCTCGTAGAGCGCCTCGATCTCGACCGCGATCTCCTTGGCTTGCTCGAACTTGGCGATGGCCTCAGCGATGTCGCCCTTGCTTTCGTACGTGTCGGCCAAGCTCAACAGCGATTGGGCCATTTCCAATGGAGCATCGTTGGCCATGGCGATCCGGTAGGCTTCGGTCTGGTACTGGATGGCCCTGTTGTAATCCTCGCGTATGGTGTAGACCCGGCCGATGCTCTTCAATGCGAAGGGCACGTTCCCGGTGGCGGAATTGCGATATGCTTCCAAGGCGGCCTCGAAATAGAAGAGCGCGGAGTCCGGGTTATAGTAACCAGCGGAATCGGTCTTGCTCTCCTCCCGCAGGTAGATCTCCCCCAAATTGACCGCCCACGTCCCCACGGCATCATGATCCCCCAGGGACCGGCTCAGGCGGTAGGCGCGTTGGAGGTACTTCATGGCCAGCCGTGTGCTGGCATCCTTGTTCAGGTAAACGGTGCCGATGTTCCCCAAGGCTGTCAGGGTCCGCAATGAGTCGTTGGTGGATTCCGCCACGCGCAGCGACTCCAGGTAATAGTCCAATGCCTCCTTGTCATCACCACCACTGAAGTACACCGCACCGATATTGTTCAGGAGGTTCGAGACCCCGCTCAGGTCGTTGATCGACCGAAAGGTCTCGAGCGCCAGTTTCCATTGCACCAGGCAATCGACCCAGTCGTTCTGGAAATAGTAGGTCATGCCCACGGCCTTGTAGGCCCGGGCCAGGCCGCTCTTGTAACCGGTCTTCTCGGCCAGCTCCTTGGCCTGGATCGCTGTTCGCCGGGCGTGCTGCGGGTCCACGCGGTAGAACTGGCCGCTCAACGCGATCAACGTCGATACTCGCGCTGTGTCGGGAAGGTCCGATCGCAGTACCGCATTCAGGCTATCGATCACCTCGTCCTGTGCGGAAGAAGCCAGGCAACAAACGAAAAGGACCAGTGCAGTGGAGAGCCTGCGCATACGGCACAAGATAGGCCCCACATGCAAAAGAGCCACCGGCCGTGCGGCCGATGGCTCTTCCATTCAACGTTACGTCACTCGACGATCACCGGGTAGGCCCGCAGGTCGCCGTTATGGATGACATTGATCAGGTACATGCCCTTTCCGTAGGAAGAAAGGTCCAGTTCGATCTTCCGGTCGGTGGGCTGCTCGATGCGGACCGCGCACCGCCTGCCCAACGCGTTGTACACCTCGATGATCGTTCCGTCCGGCTGGTCCACAGAGGACTCCATGAACACCATCCCCGAGGATGGGTTCGGGTAGACCAGCATGCGGATGTCGGTGCTTCCCGCGAGGGTGGCATCCACGTCTTCGGTGGTGTTGGTTTCATCCAATTGTGATGCGGCCACGCCGTTCGTCGGGTCAGGTTGTGTAGCGATCTCTCCATCGGACGTGTTCTCGTCCTGGAGCATCATCGCGCTGACGCACGCCGTGCTCGATGCGCTCGCAGAAAGGACGCCGGTACCACTGGGGCTCTTGTTGCTGGTGATCTGCCATTGGAGCGTGCTTCCATTGTAGGGTACCGTCCATGTACCACCACCTGGTTGGAAGACCACTGGCTGGCCTGTCGCCAGGAACCCGGACCCGGTCAACACGTTCTTCGTCCCGACAGGGATGTAGACCGGTGTGGCGTTCTGGTTCTCGTACCTGAAACGGGCGACGTACATATAGCCACCCGCACCGGGAGCGCTCAGCGTTTCGCGACAAACGAAGACCGGCTTGATCTGCTTCGTGCCCGACCCCGCCGGATTGACGTACAACGTGCCGTTCACCGAGGTGAAGGTGTAGTTGGCGGCCGTAGCGTTGACGATGATCTGGTAGACGCCCGCAACGTTCCCCGTGCAGCTCGGGCTCAACGAGAAGGATACGGAGGTAACGACCGATGCTGTCTGGCCATTGATGAAGCCGCTGTAGGTGGCCGTGAACGAGGGGATGGAACCACCTTTGCTCATGGCGTAGATGCCCGTGGTGGCCGTGGCGGGTGCTTTCTGGATCACCAGGGTCCCGGTACGCGAGCCCGTGTAGTTCACGTCGTTCACCGTGGCTACAACAGCATACGAGCCGGCATTCACCTTCGGGGTGGTGCTACCGGAATAGGTCACGGTGCAGGCCAGACCGGCCGGCACGGTGGTCACGGTCACGGTCCTTGCCGTTCCAGTGTAGGTCTGCGTAAGCGCACCAAGGGTGATGGTGGCAGTCGCCTTCTGGATCACCATCGTGGCGGTGCGCGAGCCGGTGTAGTTGGGGTTGCTCACCGTAGCGACGACGGCATACGAACCCGCGTTCACCGGTGCCGTCGTGCTGCCGTTGTACGTGACCGTGGTGGCCAGGCCGGCCGGAGAGGTGGTCACCGTCACGGTCCTCGCCGTGCCGTTGTACGTCTGCGTGCAGGAGCTGGTGGTGATCGTGACCACTGCGGAGGCCTTCTGGATGACCATCGTTGCGCTCGCCGTGCCTGTGTAGTTCGGGTTGCTCACGGTGGCTACCACAGCGTAAGTGCCCGCGTTCACCGGCGCTGTCGTGCTGCCGTTGTACGTGACCGTTGTCGCGAGACCGGCAGGTACGGTGGTCACGGTCACCGTCCTTGCCGAGCCGTTGTAGGTCTGCGTACACGAGCTGGTGGTGATGGTGACCGTTGCGGTCGCTTGCTGCACGACCATCGTCGCATTCGCCGTGCCCGTAAAGTTCGGATCGTTCACCGTGACGACGACTTCATAGGAGCCTGCGTTCACCGGTGCTGTCGCGCTGCCGTTGTAAGTAACGGCGTTGGCCAGACCAGCAGGAACGGTGGTGACTGTCACCGTCCTCGCGGCGCCGTTGTAGGTCTGCGTAAGTGTGCTTGGTGTGATGGTGACCTGCGCGGTCGCTTGCCCGATCACCAGGGTAGCGCTGAGCGAACCCACATAGTTCGGCTCGTTCACGGTGACCTGCACGGTGTAGGTCCCCGCGTTCACCGGTGGTGTCGCGCTGCCGTTGTACGTCACGGTGTAGGGAACACCGGCCGGCACAACGGACACGCCGACGGACTTCGGAGCACCGTCGTAGGTCTGTGCGAGTGTGATCGGATCAATGGTGAACTGGGCCGTTGCGGGCAGCACGGTGATGTGCCCGAGCGCGTAGCTCACATTGAAATTGTTGGACAGGTAGGTGCCGGGGATGATCAGGTGCGTGCCAACGGTGTTCCCGGTGATCAGGTTCACCGACCGGATCTCCACATCGCCGGTGGAATCGCCGGACAAGATGGCGATGTCCGAATCCCCGATGATCGCCAGCGTCTGTGTGTTGCTGTTCAGTGTGATCGTGGTGGAATTCAGCGACCCTGAACTGTTCACCAAACTACCGGAATTGGTCAGCGAGGTGGTGTTCGTGACGTTGCCGTTCAGGTCGATGCCGTTCACCAGCGCTGTACCACGGACGAGTTTGTAGGCGTTCACCAAGGCCGTACCCCGAACACTCCGGGCCGTTGCATTGGAGAAGGCGGTCGCATGGTACAACTCCTCCGGATCGATCAGCTCACCGTTCACCAAAGCCGTGCCCTTCGTGGACCTCACGGCCTGCGAGATCATGCAGCTGAAATTGTTGAGCAGGTCGGCGGTCAGTAATTGGTCGCCATTGCCGTTCACCAGCGCCGTGCCGCGCACCAGACCCACCTTGTTGACCAAGGCTGTTCCATGGGCGGACTTCACCCCCGTCCGGACGGTCTGGGCCGTGGTCGTGGTGATGTTGGCCGAATTGCTCAACGCATAATCGAAGTTGACCCCCTGTATGGAGTCGTTGTAAACGATGGTCGTATCCCGCGGGGTGATCAGCAGGTCCAGCGGATCGATGGTCAGAAGGCCATCATCGAAAGCGAAATTGTACCGCTGGAGCAGCGATAGGTCCAGTGGGCTTGTGGCCTGAACGCTGCTCTTCGGGTTCAAGGGATCGGCCAGATCCCCGGTGATGGCCCAGAGGCCCACATTGCTCAGCGGTGTCGCGACCGTGGTCAGGTCGATCGCATGGAGCCGGTCGAGCTCACTTTGGGTGAGCCCTGCCGAGGCTAGTGGTACGCTGCTGCCATCAACGCTTTCCAAGGTGTACGTGGCCGTGAACGCCGGCATGCTCTCGCCATACTTCTTGGAGGCATCGCCCACCGTTACCAGAACAGTCTCCTTGGTCGAGAAATAAAGGGGGTTGGAGAGTCCGCCATCCGTCCCGTTCGTTCCTGCCATGGGCGGGTTGTACACCTGGATCTGCGGATACAGGCCGCTGAACGGATCCACCAGCGTGATGATCGCCGTATCACCTTGTATGACCACGCCATTGGTCAGCGGCACACCGTCCAACCAGATCGTGGAGCCATCGTCCAGGTATTCACCGTAGACCGTGAGCAGCAGGGTGTCGACACCAGGTGTCAGCGTTGTATCGTAGGCGACCGAATGGATGTACGGCGCCGGATTAGCCAGGCCCATCAGGGCCGAATCCGCCAGGATGAAGCCCGCACCCGAGGCTGCGTCGAGGCCGGACGTGCCCATGTCGATAGCCGTGTTCTGCAGCAATCCTTTCATCAGGTCGGGTGTAAGGGTATTGCCGTAGTACTTGGTCCTTGCGTGTTGGAGCAAGGCCGCCACACCGGCGGCATGCGGCGCTGCGGCGCTGGTGCCGAAGAAGTTGGGGAAGGCATCGCCATCGATGTTCACGCCACCGAGGTTCACCGATGTGTTCACCCCATTGGGCGCACAGAGGTCGGGCTTGTTGCGGTCCACGCCGTTCACCAGGGTGCCGCCACGCGAGGAGAAGGAGGCCGGGGTGGGCGCGGCGACACCATATTCCGGTGTGTTGGTGTAGAGCACAGCTCCCACCGCGATCGCGCCCGCGGCGTTGGCCTGTCCGGTGATGGTGGATGCCGTTAGCCCGTTGTATTCGTTGATCTTGACCTTGCCGCGGTACACCACGTACTTCAGCAACGTGGATGCACTCCCTGCCGCACGCACGATCATGATGTTCGATTGCACGGAGTCGGCCGTTACGGTGAACGGCAAGATCTCGATCGGATCACCGCCGATGTTCATGCGGTTGAAGCCGAACAAGGTGCTCCCCGTATTGGTCGCCAGATAGATGTCCAGGTCCGAGTTGGTCGTTGTACCTGCCGTGCCATCGTCCCATTGCAGCACGATGGTATAGTCACCCTGGTACAACTTGACGCTCTGCAGCACATCGGTACCGCCGAAACCGCTGGCGAAGTTGTGCGCCGTCCCGGTCACACCTGCCGGGGCCGTAGCGGAAGCGAACGTGCCCTGCCATGAATTGGTCCCGAAATTCCCGGCTGAGGAAAAGTAGGATACGCCTAGTGCCTTCACGGCATCCACCGCCTGGGCGATCACACCATCGCGGAAGAAAGGCTCGGAGATGTACGAGACATCATCCACGATCACATCGCAACCGGACTGCTCCAACGCCCTGATGCCGTTGGCCATGTCCACCGGGCCTAGAAAACCTGTGCGGAACGCCAGATCGGCCCCCGGTGCCACATCATGGACGATCTGGAGCATCGCACGACCTTCATCGGAACGGGTTCCGAACGGATAGTCCTGCAGCACTTGCACCGGTGTGGGATGGGCCGCGTTGGTGACGCCGGGCAGGTCGCCCCGCAGCACATCGTCCGCTGCCGGGTTACCAATGATCGTGTTGTAACTATCGGAGATCACGCCCACCTTGATGCCCGAGCCGTCCACGCCGAACACGTCGCGCGCCCGGAAGGAACGTAGCGACGTATCCCCTTGGCTCGTGATGAGGCCCGCGTTGCGCAGCGGCGCATAAATGGGTCGGGCCGAGACCAGGAGATTGGGCAGTGAGTTGAGCGAGAGCAGGTTCAAAATGGGCAAGGTGCCGTTGACCAGGTTGTTGGCAGGGTCGTTCAACTCCTGCACCAGGCCATAGGTCGGTGAGGACAACAAGGTCACCGCAGCCGCATGTTGGGTCGGTTGGGTACGGATGGTGATCCGCACGCTATTCCCCAGTATCTGGAAAATGTCATTGGAAATGATGGTGCCATTCGACAGGTAGACATTGTACAGCGACCGCAGCTCAACGCCGATGATGTCGTTGGTCTTGTTCGCGAACGGTGTGAAATAGGGGATGATCCCGGCGGGCGGCGGTGGAGCCAAACAATCCTTCACCGCCTGGAAATTCGCTGCCGTGAAGTTGCTCGTGTAGGTCGTATTCGCCGACCCCGCCTTGATCTCGGTCCGCTGGTTCTGGAAGGCGCCGGACAGCGTGTAGGTCACCGTGAATGCCGCTGGCTGGCCATTGCCCATGCCGTTGGTGCCGTTGATCCGGAAACCGCTGAACGAGCAATTCGAGAGGGTCGGGCCTAAGCTGATGTTCGAGTAGGTGAATGCCCCGGACAGCAGTTGCACGCTCACGTTGGAATAGGTCCCTGCGGCCGCCTGTACCGTGAAGTTGTTGATCTTCTTGCAACCGGAACACCCGTTGTTCAGCACCTTCAATACGATGGTGTGCGTGCCGTTGGCGTTCGCCACCACCGACTGGATGGAAACGGTATAGCCCTGCGAAAGCACGGAATTGACAGCACAGTTCGTTTGGGCTTGGAGCGTGTGGAACAGGGTCGTGAAGAAGAACAGGAAGACCGCGATCCGTTGGTTGGTGACTAGCGTGGCCATGACTTGGGGTTGGAGAGTGTTCAACAGGCTTTGCAAACTCTGCAAGCTACGGGGGGGGTGGATATTTCGCAATACCCAGAAGTGGGTACTATAGGCTGGATCGTCGGTACGGATATTCCATTTCCGGGAGTTGCAAGGTTGATATTCCCCCCGGTCCCCAACCCCGTATTTCTACCTGTTCTCCGGGGGTCGGTCGGCGATCGACGACCCAAGCTTCCTGGCTCGGGCCCTACCCACACCCCTGCCTCCAGTTCCATGGTGCAACTCTTCCTCTGCCTCAACGGTGTGCTGACCGATCTCGAGGGCGGCGTGGCAGAAGACATCATGATCTGCATGGACTGCAAGGGTCGGGCGATCGACAATGTGTTCGTCGAACCTTCTGGGCGGACGCTCAAGAACAACCGCCTCCACCTTGTTCGGCCAACTGATGGACCGGTACCCTGCGCAAGCTGCCAGCGCTTTATGGGCGCCTACAACAACAACCGTTTGCACTCCTACCGGGACTAACGCACACCAGTAGCGTGCTACCTCCTGACGGCCCGACCCTTCAACAGAACGATCCGTTACACGTCTCATCGGGACCCTTCATCTCATCACAATAAACCACACTTACATTGGGTCCAACCTGACCTGAGCGGGTGGACACCCTCCGTCGAGGCCGTATCCACGCACATCAGGGTGGAGGTGCTGATGATGACGAGGCCACTGAAGTCCTGGGTGACATTGGTGCCGCTCGCACCGGGATCCATCCAGGCGCTGCTGTTCAGCGCGAACGATCCATCCGGGCTGGCGGCGACGTTGCCCTGGTCGATGGCGGGTTGCGCAACGGCGGTGCCAGCGAACAGAGATGAAAGCAGGACAGGGTATGCGTGTTCCATGGAGTGCCGGGTGTTGTGTTGCGCGTTCGAGAACCGATCATCCGCTACTCCTTCACCACCTTCCGCACAATGCGCTCGCCATCCACCTGCATTTCCAGGAGGTAGGTGCCGGGCGCCAGCGATGCGAGGTCGAGGGTGATGGTGGAAGGCCCGCTGGTGGCAGCGACCGTTCGCGTGATGACCGCTTGGCCGGTCAAGGAGAGCACCCTGCATAGCACGGTACCCGTCGTTCCGGTGGGGAGTGCAATGTTCAACGCGGTGGTGAACGGGTTGGGCGACACCTGCATGCCCAGGAGCGCGCTGCTCGCAATGCCTGTGGAGATGGATCCCATATCCCCGGCCAGGATCCCTTCACCGGGCACGCCGTTGTAAGCGTAATCTCTGATGGTGAAGCTATTGGCTCCGGAAGAAACGGATACACGGACCCATCCATAATACCAGTCCCCTCCAACTGGGAATCGAATGGCCAGATACCGGTCCGTGGGATTTGACCAATCACCGAATGGGATCGGATTACCACCCCACCCACCGTGTCCACCGCCGCCCGAGGTAGGAACTTGTCTTAACCGTCCCTGCGGATCGTTGGTCCAGCTTCCGCCGGTCCCGCTCGCATCAGCACCTACGAATACACCACCGTTCATGGCTTTGGTCAGCAAGATCGGACAACACATAAGTACCTGACTCCCGTTCGAAGTGCCCAGGAAAACGGAGTTGAACGAACTCGTTCTATTTGCGGTAAGCGTGGCATCCGTCAGTCCATCGTTGTTGATGTCCAGCGCATGGGCCGTAGACCCGATATCACTTTGCGTGATCGTCAGATCGGGATCAACATCGGTGTAGATGATCTGGGCATTTGCACCCGCAGAAAGCAGCAGCGCCGCAGCGGTGAATGCCGAAAGGAGTACTGGCTGCTTCATGGGTCGGTCAGGGGGTTGGTTGGACGGAACGAAGGTCCTACGATCGATCCATCCTGCACCTAGTAGAAATACCGGTTTAACCGAGGCGCCGGTACCCGTCTCCCGCAGGGCGTTCCGTTCAGCGCACCAGGGTCACATGCCCGAAAAGCTGCTTCCCACCGGGTTCTGCGTCCTTGTAGTGGAGCTTCCAGGGATAGGTGCCGATCGGCGTGCCCGAACCATCCCAACTGAAGTCCGGCGTGCCGGAGGAGAAGAGCACCACTCCCCAGCGGTCGAAAACGGTGATCTCGAACTCATCGGGTCGTGTGCCTGCGATCACGACCCGGAACGAATCGTTGATGCCATCACCATCGGGGGTGAAGCTGTTGGGGATGTAAACGGCCGGGGCATCAACGATGCAGATCTCCCGGCTGGTGGTGTCGGTGCATGCCTCAGCGTTGGTTACGGTGAGCCTTACCGTGTAGCACTCCACAGCGGGGAACCGGAACTCGGGCGAAGCAATCGTTGAGGTGGTGCTGTCCGCATCACCGAATTGCCAGAACCAGCTTTGGGCGTCGGTGCTCTGGTCTGTGAAAAGTACCGTGGATCGATCCAACGTGGTCACGCTGGCCGAAGGATCGAATGCGGCCGTAGGGCTCGGGCGCACGGTGATCAAGTCCGGGCTTAGCAAGGCATTGGTGCAGCCGTTGGTGTCGGTAACAGTAACGGTGACCGAGTAGCTGCCGGGATCCGGGTAACAGTGCAGGGGCGTAACGCCAGTAGTGGTGTTGCCATCGCCGAAGTCCCACGTATAGGTAAGATCAGGGACCGCATCGGTGGCGAAGGGGATGCAGAGCGGCGCACAGCCGTTGGTGTCCGGGTCGAAGACAGGTTGCGGCACTTGTGGCACGAAGACCACGGCGGTATCCGGTTGTGAAACACAGCCGTTCGCATCGGTGGCCATCACGGTGTAGGAGGTGGTTGCATCGGGTACCACAGCCGGACCGTCCGGGCTCCACGCATAGGTGTAGCCAGAGGTGCCCCCACTAGCCTGTGCGAGGAGCGTGGCGCTGGTACCAAGGCAAACCAAGGTATCGAAGGCGACCACTGCGACCGGGGTCGGCTCATCGATCTGCACGGTCTCGTCACTAGAGCAGCCGTTGGCATCGGTAACGGTGAAGACATAGGAACCACCGGACAGTCCCGTGGCCAGCGTATCGGTGCCGCCGCTTGGCGACCACAGATAGGTGAATGGAATGGCACCATCCCCAACAGTAGCAGTAGCCGTCCCATCCGCAGTGCCGTGGCAGGTGACCGGGGTGTTGGTAAGCGAGAGCTCCGGCGGCAGGCCGATAGCGATGGTCATGACTGCCGTATCGGGGCATGCAACATTCGGAGTCGTTACTGAATAGGAGATATCCGTCAGCGGAATACAAACCGGATCAAGACAATCATCACAACTCAAGTAGTCGGCAGGGAACCAACTCACATCGCTGCCATTGGTCATTGCGTTGAGTTGCACGCTTTCGCCTGCGCAAACGATCGTATCGTTCGAAAGTAGGATCGGTGTGATCGCATCAACTGTAATTGTAACAGAATCGATCAAAAGGCAAGCTCCCAGATCTGTTGTTGCGATGTACGTGGTGGTCTGCGTTGGAGTAGCCAACGTGGTCGTACATGTAGCACAGGATAGACCGCTGGTCGGTGCCCAGGTCACCGGGAGGTCAGGGTCGGTGTTCAACGTAGCTGATGCGCCTTCACAAATGGAAGTATCACTGCTTAAGGCAAGCAATGAAGTTGTGTAGAACGAAACGGAGACCGAATCCATGGAAGTGCAGCCATTGGCAATGGCTGTTACAACGTAAGTTGTTGGAGTCGCCGGGCTTGCCAGTGGATCATTGCAGGACGTACAACTCAGCGTTGGATCCGTCTGCCAAACGATACTCCCGGATGATGAACTTGCATTGAGCTGGATACTTGTGTTCTCACAGATCGACGTGTCGTTCGTAAGGGTGATCAGCGGGGCATTTTGGAGCGTGAAATTCGATGCGCCATCACTGCCCGACAATGAGCCCGGACCTTGTGAGAACAAGGTCGCGGTGGTGTTCCCAGTATGGGGTTGGTCGATCTGGAATATGTTCCCATTTGCATTGTTCAATGCGTACATGCTTCCAAAAGCGTCCATGAATATCCCCCCGAAATTCCCTCCTGCATTCACCCCTCCACCTGTTGCATTGCCCAAGAACGTACGGTTGCCTAGGATGTCGAACCGGTAGACCTCGAACGTATTATTAGCGATCGTATACAGGTTGTCATCAATGGGACTGATCGCCCAATCAGAAATGGAAGTAGGAGTGAGCGGTAAATTGGGTAGGATCAATTGAGGAGAAGGTGGACCAAGATCTACTCTGTAGAATGCGGTATCAACATTCGCACCTGCATAGAGGTACAGGATCCCGTCCTCACTTATTTCGCCGGAATTGTAAGGTTTAATGGGTAGCCCGGCGATGGGGAATAGGGTGACCGAATAATCGGATGCGATCCTAACGATCTCGTTCGTGTTCACTCTATACCCCCAAACATGACCATCGACCGGGTTGAAACCGAAAGCATTCAAACCTTGGTTGGGCGGGCTCGAAATGATCGGGTCGGCGACTAATTGGGAAACGCCAGAGTTCAAATTCAAGCGATACATCCGGGTTGGATTATCCAGGAACAAGTACGCCGTGGTATCGCAACTGAAAGGAGCCGTTTGTGCAAAGGCTCCATTGCAGATGAGCAGAAGGAAAAGGAAAGAACAGATCTGAAATTTCGAACTGCCCCTGAAGAATGCTGATCGGGCAATTCGTTCTTTCATAGGTTGTCCAAACCATTTCATTTTCCGTGTGCTGAGCGTCGTAGCCCGGCGAAAGCGAAAGGGCGCTTCAAGTTACTGTTTGAGCCGATGATCCACTACTCCTTCACCACCTTCCGGACGATGCGCTCGCCGCCGGTCTGCATTTCCAGCAGGTAGGTGCCAGGTGCCAACGACGAGAGATCGAGGGTGATGGTGGACGACCCGCCGGTGGGTGCTACCGTTCTCGTAACAAGTGCCTGGCCGGTAACGGCGCGCACCATACAGGTGACCACGCCCGCCTTGTGCATGCCCATGGAGACGGTCAACATGGACCTGAAGGGGTTCGGGAACACATGCAACTGACCAACATTGGGGCTTTCTCCCACCCCAATGGTGCTTTCCACCAGGTTCACGCAATAGTCCTCGGTCTCGCCGTAGTCGTAATTGTTGGTGCAGCCTACGGCCGTAGGGTCATCGTAAAGCATGATCACGCGCATGCGGGTGCTGCCCACCAACGCACTTGCGGGAATGTTGAGGGTGCCAGTGACGGTACCACCAACCATACCCGAACTGTAGGCCAATTCCCCCGGGCCGGTGAAGTTGCCGTTCTGGTCAAGGTCCACGAACACTTTGAAGTACTCGGGAAAGACCTTAAAGGAATAGCCGGGTGCCAGTGTGATGGGGTGGCCTTGACCGATCTGCAGGTCGGTACCTAGCGTTGTGAAATCGCCATAACCATCATTGGCACCGGATTGGTTGTCCAAGGTGCCTACCGCCACGCGAGCGATCCATTCATCCAAGGTGCTCATTCCCATGCTGGGGCAATAGGTCAGGTCGAGGCATGAACCGCAGCCAAAGGTTTTGAAGGTGACCGTGGTGCTCCAATCCGTTGTGCCGCCGTTGCACACCGTGCGCACTTGAACGACATACGTGGTACACGAGTCGAGGTCGGTGAAGGTGTAGCCGCTGGATGGAATGCCGGAGATGAGCGTCCAGGTGGTTCCGCCATCCGCACTGATCTGCGCATCGTAGCTATTGGCCGCCGTTACGCCGCCCCACGACACGGTGGTGCTGGTGGCGGCCACAACGCCCACCGTAACAAGACCGGGCACAGAGCAGCAACCATCGGTGGTGTGGATAATGCCCGTGTAGCCACTTGGCAGACCATCGCACAAACCTTCCACTTGGAATTCATACTCCGTGCAACCGGTAAGACCTTCAATGGTGAAGTTGGTCGTGGTCACCGTGTCGATCACCGACCAGGTGGTGGTTCCCGTTGGCCGGTACCGCAGGTTGAAGGTGTCGGTGTTGAACGTTTGCCACGTGAAGGTCACTGTGTTGGAATCCACCGTGTTCACGGATAGTCCAAAGGGTATGGTGCACTGGGTCTCTCCTGCGAAGATCGCCTCATCGGGCACGCTGTTGTACGCGTAGTCCTTCAGGGTGAAGCTTTCACCGTACGTCGCAGGGTTCCCCCATGGAATGCTCAAGCGTGCCCATCCATAGTACGTGGTCCCCGCGCTTTCGAAACGCAAGCCGAGGAACTTGGACGAATCCACGGATGCGGTACCCGACCATGATCCCGTATACAAGGCCCCGGATACACATACCAATTGGAGCTGGAATGGGCGGCAGCCTGGGTTGCTTTGCAGCACGAGATCCTGATCACTCGCATTGCTCCAGATCAGCCCTGGTCCGATCGATTGTCCTAGTGGAAGCTGTGCTGGGAACGAGCCCGAATTCGCCACGGCATTGGTCCCTTGTGGTGTTATCCGTATCCAACGACGAGGCCTTGTTTGTGAAGCATTACAGCTGTTCGGGCAGGGGGCTTGTACTGTGCCCCGCACGATCAGGAAGTCGATGTTACCATCGTTGTCCACATCGAGGGAACAGGTGTCGGTGGTGCCCGTGTAAGTGGCATCCGGGACCACATCCGTGTAGATGATCTGGGCGTGTGCCTGCGTGGCGATCAAGGCTAAGAGGAGTAGCGCTTGTTTCATGGTCGGTTGGCGTTGGTCGGGTGGTACGAAGGTCCCATGCCCGGTCCACCCCACACCTAGTAGAAATACCAGTTCTGGAGCCTTGGCCCAAAACAAACAGGGAGGGCCCTCTTGCGAGAACCCTCCCTGGGATGGCAGCGGTTGACCCCAACCTAACGCTGCACCATGATCTTGATCACCTGCTGCTCACCGTTGCGGGTGGCGAGCAGGTAGTACGCACCGGCGGCCACATCGCTCAGGTCCATGTCGATGGCGCGTTGACCGGCCACGCTGAACGGTGCCAGCACTTCCTTGCCAAGACCGTTGCGGATGCTGATGCGCAGCGGTGTTCCATCGGTCGTTGACGGACGCAGTTGGAAGATGCCGTTCGAGGGGTTCGGTTGCACGGTGAACCATTCATCGCTGCTCGCACCCGTGGTCGAGATGCCTGTGTTGAAGTCCACCATCACCGTGGTGCAACTGGTGAGTTCGCAGTCGCCCACCATCGCCGTTACGCAGACCTGTACAGGACCGGCCGTGTTGTTGGCTTCGGCGAGGAGCACGAAGGCGCCGTTGTCGCTGGTGCTCCAGCCGTTGGGCAGGTCCCAGGTGTAGCTGGTGGCATTCGCTATCGGGGTGATCACGAAGGCGTTTGATGTGTTGCCCACCACCGTGGTGGCACCGGTCACGGCCCCGATGGTTATAGTCGTTCCGCTGCAGCCGCAATCCGCGCCGCGCACATCGTTCGCTGTGCAGTTGTCTCCATCATCGCATGGTGTGCCGGGAAGCACAGTACCACCGGTAGTGCCTTCGCAGTCGATCACTTCCCCTGCGCATTCGCAGTTGGTGCCGTACACGTCATTGCCCGTATTCGCGTCGCCATCATCGCAAGTGGTACCCGGCTGGGCTGTTCCGCCGGCCACGCCTACGCAATCGTTGGGGAGTGCGCCGGCGCAGATGCAGTTCGCCGTGTACACGTCGTTGCTAGTGCTCGCGTTCGCATCATCGCAGGCCGATCCGACCAGGGCTGGGCCACCGGGAATACCCAGGCAGTCGATTACCAGTCCAGCGCACTGGCAATTGGCGTCGATCACATCGCCACCGGTGGCCGCGTTGCCATCATCGCAGCCGAAGCCGGGCTGGGCTGGTCCGCCGATCACACCATTGCAGTCGGTCAGTTGACCGGTACAGGTGCAGAACGCATCGTACATGTCGTTGGCGGTGGCGGCGTTACCATCATTGCAAGGCGTTCCAGGCAGTGCGGTTCCGCCCGGTACACCGAGGCAATCGTTCGTGAATACGCCCTCGCAGCCGCAATCCGCGGTAAAGGTGTCGTTGGTGCTCGCGCTGTTGCCGTCGTCGCAAGGCGTGCCGGGCAGTTGTGTTCCACCGGGGTTACCGGCGCAATCGTATGCTTCACCGGCGCAGGTGCAGTTCAGGCTGTAGACATCGTTTCCTGTAGCAGGATCGTTGTCGTCGCAGGCAGTGCCCGGTTGTGCGGTTCCACCGGCAACACCGGCGCAATCGGTGGCGAAGGCGCCCACGCATTCGCAGTTCGCAGCGTAGGCATCACCGCCGCTCAGCGGGTTGCCATCGTTGCACGGGGTGCCCACGGTCGTGGTCCCCCCGGCCACACCGAGACAATCGATCAGCTGACCTGCGCACTGGCAGCTCGCGTTGTACACATCGTTGCCCGTGGTGGCATCACCGTCATCGCACGCCGCACCGATCGTAGCGGGGCCACCCAGGTTGCCCAAGCAATCGAATGGTGTTCCCGCGCACACGCAGTCGGCTCCGTACAGATCCAGACCCGTGCTCGGATCATTGTCATCGCAGTCCGTGCCGGTCACCGCTGGACCGCCAGGAGTTCCAACGCAATCCAGCGTTTGGCCCACGCAGGCGCAATTCGCGTTCCACGTATCGTTACCGGTGTTCGCGTTGTTGTCGTTGCACGCGGTACCTGGAAGTGCGGGTCCGTTATTCACGCCTGCGCAATCCTGCACGGTGTTCGCATTAATTACCACGGCATAGTCCTCGGTTTCGCAATTGTCATAGCTGAAGCAGGCCTCCAGGTCGGTGGGCTCACCGCCCGCAGGACTCGCACAGCGGACCCGCAAGTGGGTAGGACCCAACAATGCACCGGCAGGTACGGTGAACGAGATGTCACCGGGTGTGCCGGCTTCGGTGGCATTGAACTGGCCGAGTTGCTCATCGGCATCGAATGTGCCGCTGTGGTCGTAGTCGATCCACGCTGCTACAGAACTACCCGGTCGCGAACCCGGTGTGATCGTGATCACCTTTTGCGCAGTGCGCGAAAGCGGTGTGCTGAACTGCGCACTGTAGTCGGTGTAGGTGGCACCGCTTACACCACCTGTTCCGGTGTTGTCGATGTCCGCCAATTGCACGCCGTCCACGTAATCGCCTTGGGCCGTTCCTTCGGTGCTCACGGGTGTGCAGTACGACCCAATGTTGCCCTCGCCGAAGTGGGCCGAGATGGTCACATACTCGCGTTGGTAGGGCGGGTAGGCTTCCTCACAGAGTGTGTAGAGGTAGAGGCTGATGTTGTCGAAGTCCAACACATCCAGGCCGCCTTCCGGCTGTCTGAGCTGCAGGGGGGTGGTAATGCACTGGCCGCCGACCAGTTCCACATCGGGGCCTGCACCGGTGGACGTGACCGGATTGCCATTGACCGCCATCCGGGCCCCGCCGGTGTTGGTGGCGAAACTGAACTTGAGGTTGTACACCCGCGTGGTATCGCTGTTGTTGCACATCACCAGTGGGAAGGTCGCCGTTCCGCCGATGGGTGCCTCGTTCACGGTCATGCTCGTGTTGCCCGGTGTTCCTACGGAAATGGAAGGCTGGTCCAGCTTGAAGCCACCCTCCCATTTGCAACTGGTCTGTGACGCTGCGGAATCGAGCGTGAAGGTGTACGTACCGAACACGGGATCCGCCCCGACCTTCACCGCGATCACATCGTATCCGTCCGGATCGTTCAATTTGTATGCTACGGTATTCGTGGTCGCATTGGAGGAGGTCTCGCCCTTGCCGTACTCCTGCCGCATCTTCATTTCCGTACCGCCGGAAACACCGGAGCCGCCCACCTCCAAGCAGAATTCGGAAGTGAGGCCCAAAGACAAGCCCACCGTGTATTCGATGGAGCGCATCTGCGAGGTCGTGCTGGTAAGTTCGTACCGCTGGGTAGCCCCTCCTCCGGTGAAGGTGCGCGTGATCTGGGTTTCCGCATCGGCCTTGATCGCCGCGTTCATATCCAGCATCTGGTGCCAGACACTGATCTGCTCAGCGGCTCGCCGGTACGGTTCGGTGCCGGGTGTCAATGTAGTGAGCTGCGCTTCCGCGGCCGGGACAAGGATATCCTTGATGTAGCTCTCGTTGTAGTGATTGCTGCTGATGACACTTACCGCCTGCGACGCGAAATTGGCGCTCTTGGTGATCACCCCGCAGCTCGGCCGTTCAACGGTGGTGAACATGCCATACGCGTAGCGGATGGAACTCACATAGAACAGGTCGTCCGGCGTTCCATCATCCGACGTGGTAAGCTCCAAGCCGGCCTGGATGCAGGTCTCGTACTCGAATTCCGAGGTGGAGGATTGCGTCGCGCTAAGGCTCGTTCCGGCCTCCACGTAGAACTCGAAGTCTTCGCTGACGATCAGGCCGAATTCACCTGCGATGCCGACCTTGGCCTTGAACCAAGCTCCATTCTCTTGATCGAGCGTGGCGGATTGCGAGCCGCCAATGCAGGTAGTGCTGTTGGTCTCGATGAGGCTGAAACTGTGACCGCCCGGTGGATCGCGCAGGATATAGACCGGCAGGAACGGGGCGTCGAAGTAGCCGAGCACATCGGTGAAGCTGGAGCCAACCATCACAGCTTTCCAGCGCCAATCCACCAGCGGAACGCCGTTGATGCTCTCCCGCAGCCCGAACTCATGCACACCCGATGGCCAGCCGTTGTCCGGCGGGTAGGTCAACCTCAGGTGGGTCGTGCCTACGTTCGAATCGTGAAAGGTTAGTGCGGCCGTGCAATTGCTGCACAGCTGGCCATCGATGAAGACCTGAAAGTTGGGCACCTGGGTAAGGGAATACGGCCAGTTTTGATACGTCAATATCATATCGACGGACTGAGTGCCGTTGCCGACGGGCATGGTGAAATATGTATCGATGCCTCCGTATTCCTGGCCCCAAGGCGTGGTGGTGGGGACTAATGAGAACTTGCGTTGCCACCAATTGCATCCCGGGCTGTTCAGGGGGGTGTTAAGACTAAGTAGCGCAGAGCAGGAGGGCCACGGGCATGTGCCATCTACTTGGCCTATCTGGGGGTAGACTTGTGCGAAGCCGTGTTGTACCGTTGTGCCCAGCAGGAGCGCCAAAGCAGCAGAGGCTACCGTAGCGAACAGGCTTCGGCGGGGTGAGGGATGCGTACCGTGGTTCATGGGAGAGCGCCGTAGCCCGGCGAAGGCGTTTGTGGAAGCGGTTGAGCAGGTAGAACGAAGGTCCTAAGGCCGGTCCAGCCCACACCTCGTAGAAATACCAGTTTTCTGAAGGGATCAGAAAATGGGATGATCGGACGATCAGAAAATGGAATGGGTTCGCGAGACGCAAGCGGTCATGCTGCCAGCAAGGAGCGATCTTCTGATCGTCTAATCCGCTGATCTTCTGATCACGCTTCGGATCGCCTCCACAAGTTCCGCCTGCTTGAAGGGCTTGGGCACAAAGCCGTCCATGCCTGCATCCAGGCACTGCTGCACCTCGGCTTGCAGCACGTTCGCGGTCATCGCGATGATGGGGATGTGTGAATTCCCGTTCGGAAAGGCCCGTATCGCGCGAGTGGCTTCGTAGCCGTCCATCACCGGCATCTGCACATCCATGAGGATCAGGTCGTAGTCGTTCTTCCCGAACAGGTCCAGCGCGAGCTGTCCGTTGCCGGCCACGTCGATCCGCACACCGGGAATGGCATCGGACAATTCCTCCTTCGCGACAAGCACGTTCAACTTGTTGTCTTCGACCAGGAGGATGCGGAGGTCCTTCAACGCGACGTCACTCCGGGCTTGACCCGGAGTCTCGTTGTGCCTGGACGGTTCTCCTTCAGTCGCGGACAACAGTGTGTAGGGAATGGTGAAAACGAACGCGCTTCCCTTGCCCACTTCACTTTCAGCGCTGATCGTTCCGCCCTGCATCTCCACCAAGCGCTTGCAGATGGTGAGGCCCAGCCCTGTGCCACCGAAGCGGCGCGTGTGGTCGCTCTCGGCCTGCGTGAACTCATCGAAGACGTAAGCCAACCGTTCCGGGGCGATGCCGATGCCGGTGTCGCTTACCGTGCAACGCAACATCACAGCATCAGTCAGGTGATCCTGCACATCGAGCGTGATGCGCACCGATCCGCGCTCGGTGAACTTGATGGCATTGCCCACCAGGTTCATGAGCACCTGTTGCAGGCGCGTGGGGTCGCCCAGCACGTTCGGGGGCACGGTGCCTGCCACCGTGGCGTCGAGGGACAGGCCCTTCTCTTCGGCCCGGTAGAGCATCACCTCCAACACGTCGTGGATCACCTTGCGTGGCTCCATGCGCACCTTCTCCAGGTGGAGCTTGCCCGCCTCGATCTTGCTCAGGTCCAGGATCTCGTTCACGATGCCGAGCAGGGCCTCACTGCTGGTGGCGATGGCATCCAGGTGTTCCCGTTGCGCGGGCAGGTGCTCCCTCCGCAGCAGCACGGTGCTCATGCCCGAAATGGCGTTCA
>DEQO01000063.1 GCA_002360495.1 Flavobacteriales bacterium UBA3364 | reverse complement strand
TTCCGATCTCTTTCCAAAAAGACCGAGGTAGTGCCTTCCGTGACAGCGCTATCGGCACCACCGAACACACCGGCGATGCACATGGCGCGCGATCCATCGGCGATCACCAGGTCCTTCGCATCGAGCGTGCGGACCTTCCCATCCAGGGTGGTGATCGTCTCTCCGGCATCGGCCATCCTGACCACGATACGGCCATCCTTCAATGTTGCGGCATCGAAGGCATGCAAGGGCTGGGCGAGCTCGTGCTGGACATAGTTCGTTACGTCCACCACGTTGTTGATCGGTTTCAAGCCGATGGACTTCAATCGCTCCTGCAACCAGGCCGGCGAAGGACCCACCTTCACATGGGACAACGTCACCCCGGCATAGCGTGGGCAGGCGAAAACATCCTTCACCTCCACGCGGATCGCAGCGCCTTCTTCGTCCTGTTCCCACGCCTCCACGGAAGGCCATTGCAGGTCCATCGTGGCACCGGTGCGATAGACCAACGCTGCGCGGAGGTCGCGTGCTACACCGATATGGCCCATGGCATCGGTACGGTTCGGCGTAAGGCCGATCTCCAGGACATGGTCGCTCACCAGATCGAGATGCTCGGCCGCAGCCTGCCCCACACGCGCCGAAGCGTCCAGGACGATGATCCCTGCATGGCTTTTCCCGATACCCAGTTCATCCTCAGCGCAGATCATCCCATGGCTCTCCTGTCCACGGATCTTGCTCTTCTTGATGACGATGCTCGTACCATCCGCAAGGTTGAGCGTGGTACCCACGGTTGCAACGAGCACACGTTGTCCTGCGTCCACATTGGGTGCACCACAAACGATCTGCACCGGCTCCCCTGGACCCAGGTCCACAAGACACACGCTCAGCCGGTCCGCATCCGGGTGCTTGTCGCATTGGAGTACCAACCCTACGACCACACCGTCAAGCATGCCCTTCACCGGTTCGTACAATTCGACGCTCTCGGTCTCCAGGCCGGTGCTGGTCAATACAGCAGCAGCCTCCTGGGGTGTCAAGTCCGTCGCGATATACTGTCGAAGCCAGTTCCAGGAGATGCGCATCGTGGGTGCCGAGGCCTTCGGCGAAGGTGATAAGGGCTGAATGAAGGTCGGCGAAGATACCACGGGACCGCATCAGGATGCATCGACGGGAAGCAGGGCTCCGCCGATCGGATGCAGCGATACGCCGAAGAGCAACGCCGCCCCCCGGCCGCGTTCGCAACGTGCCTAAATTGGCGCTCCTTGCTGACGCCATGGATGTTCGAAAAAGCACACCGCTCAACCTGTCCTTGTACGGACTGGTGACCCTTGGCACGATGGTCGGGGAAGTTCGTGGGATCCATGGGCTTATCTACATCTGCAAACCGCTGATGATGGTGGTGTTGTCGAGCTGGTTCTTCTACAACAGCCGCCGAGTGGGTGACCGCTTCACGCTGTTGATCCAGGCCGGACTGCTCTTTTCCTTGATCGGTGATGTGGCGTTGATGTTGCAGCATCGCGACGAGTTCAATTTCCTGATCGGCCTGAGCGCCTTTTTGATCGCACAGCTGTGCTACGCCATGGCGTTCCTGCACAACATCATGGAAACGGGACAGGCTCGCGGGGCATTGATCTCCGCAATGATCTCAGTATCCCTCATCGCGTTCGGTTATTTCTTCGGCAGCAGGTTGCTACCGGCGGTGGATGAGACCATCACCATACCGGTGACCATCTACGTCATTGCGATCACGGTGATGGGTGTCACGGCTTCCTTCAGGCTTGGCAGGACCTTCCTGCGCAGTTTCCTGTTCACCATGGCCGGCGCCTTTTGCTTCGTGCTCTCCGATGCCCTTCTCGCAACGAACCGCTTCCTGGACCCGATGGACCATGCCCGATGGTCCGTGATCTTCACGTACGCGATCGCACAGGTGCTCATTGCTTCCGGTGCGTTGATGCATGTGCTGGACCCCGACGAGATATGCCGGAAAGCCGCGCTCAGCACCTAGCTGATCCTACCCCAGACGGGTTTCCCCCTGGTGCGTTCCGCAAGCGCCCTGGCAATAGGCGCATGCCGGGGATCGCGCAGTCCGGGATCCTGGTCCAACGATCGGATGGCCACCTGCCTGGCTTGTTGGAGCAATGCGGCATCGGCGACCAGGTCGGCGATGTGCAGTTCCGGCAGGCCGCTCTGCTGGGTCCCCATCAGATCACCTGGACCACGCAAGCGAAGATCCACCTCGGCGATCTCGAACCCGTCGTTCGTGCGCACCATGGTCTCGATCCGCGCCCGGGCATCGTTGCCGAGCTTGTCCCCGGTCATCAGGATGCAGAAGCTCTGCTCCGCCCCGCGGCCCACACGGCCACGCAACTGGTGCAATTGGGAAAGTCCGAACCGCTCGGAGTTCTCGATCACCATCACGCTCGCGTTGGGCACATCCACACCCACCTCGATCACCGTGGTGGCCACGAGGATATTGGTCTCGCCCTTCTTGAACCGGGCCATCTCGTAGTCCTTCGTGGCCTGGTCCATGCGGCCATGGACCATGCTCAGCGCGTACTTCGGCAGCGGGAACCGGCGTGATAGGCTCTCGAAACCATCGGTGAGGTCCTTGAGTTCCAGTCCCTGCATTTTCGCCGGATCGCCTTCCTCGATCAACGGGTAGACCACGTAGACCTGCCGGCCTTTGGCGATCTCCTCTTCCAGGAATCCGAATACCGCGTTGCGGGCATGGTCCGACCGATGGACGGTGCGGATCGGTCTACGTCCGGGTGGCAGCTCATCGATCACGCTGGTGTCCAGATCACCATAGAGCGTCATGGCCAGGGTGCGCGGAATGGGTGTTGCCGTCATCACCAGCACGTGCGGCGCCACTTCGCTCTTCTTCCAGAGGCGTGCGCGCTGTGCCACACCGAAGCGGTGTTGTTCATCGATCACCACAAGCCCCAATCGCTGGAAGACCACACGGTCCTCCAACAGCGCATGCGTACCTACCACCAGATGGACCTCGCCGAGGCGCAAGGCGGTGAGGATGCTCTTGCGTTCGGCGGCCTTGGTACTTCCCGTGAGCGATCGCACCACGATGGGCATCCCCTCGAGGAACCGGGATAGCGTGGCGAAATGCTGTTGGGCAAGGATCTCCGTCGGGGCCATCAAAGCGCTTTGGAATCCATTGTCCAAGGCGATCAACATGCTCAGCAGCCCGACCAGGGTCTTGCCGCTGCCCACATCGCCCTGCACCAGCCGGTTCATCTGGCGGCCGCTCCCCATGTCCTTGCGGATCTCCTTGACCACGCGTTTCTGTGCACCGGTCAACTCGAAGGGCAGATGGTCCTTGTAGAACGAATTGAAGTACTGGCCGACCTGTGCGAAGACGTTCCCACGGACCTGTTCCTGCAGGAGCCGCTTCTGTTCCAACAACTGGAGTTGGATGAAGAAGAGCTCCTCGAACTTCAAGCGTCGCACGGCGGAATCCAACCGGGCCTGGTCCTGTGGCGCATGCACTTGCCGGTAGGCCTCTTCACGGGAGACGCCAGCCAACCAGTCCACAAGGTCGGGGCTCAAGGTCTCCGACAACTGGCCGGTCAATTGTGCCACGAGCGTCTTCTGCAATTTCCATATCGCCGGACTGCCAAGACCTTTCGCTGTCAGCTTCTGCGTGGTGTTGTACACGGGTTGCAACGTGGCGTTCAAGCCTTGTTCCCACGAAGCGGCGAGTTCCAGCTCAGGGTGCGGGAAATTGATGCGACCGTTGAACGCGTTCGGCTTGCCGAACAGGATGTACTCCTGGCCGGGTTTCAAGGAGGCCTGCAACCAACGCACACCCTTGAACCAGACGAGTTCGACGGATCCCGTGGCATCGGTGAGCGTGGCCACAAGTCGTCTTCCCTGTTTCTCACCAACGGTGCGCAAGGCTCCCAGCGTACCGCGCAGCTGGGCCTGGGGCATTTCCTCATTGAGCTCCTTCACCGAGTGGAAGCGGCTGCGGTCCACGTAGCGAAAGGGGAAATGCTGCAAGAGGTCGCCGAACGTGGCGATGTTCAACTCGCTACGCAACAATTCGGCCCGCTGCGGGCCAACGCCCTTCAGGAATTCGATCGGCGTGTCCAGCACCTCTTGCACGGCGGGAAATTACCAAGTTGGCCATCGCTACTTTGCACGGCATGCCGGGATCGCCCCTGAAGATCGCCGCCGACCGTGCGGACAGCGCATCCAATGGTGCTTGGGGGCTCTTCGGTCGCTTGTTCCCCTGGCTGGTCATCACCTACATGGCCTGGTTCGCGGTGTACTTCGCGTTCGAACGCCTGCATGGTGATTCCTCCTTCTTCCTGGTGCGTGTGCTGGGCGACGGGAAATTCCACATCGTCAGCGGTCGTTGGGTCATCGTCCTGATCCAGTGGCCGGCCGTATTGGGATGGTGGCTGGGACTTCCCCTGAAGGCGATCCTGCTACTCTGGTCACTGGCATCAAGCGCAACCCTTCTTGGCGCTTTCCTTTTCGTAACGCGTACGTTGCGTGATACGAATGCCGGTATCGCCGCCGTGTCGGTCCATTTCGTGGGACTCGCACATGCGCTCTTCTGTCCCGTGTTCGAGTTCTATTTCGGGGCGATGTTGGTGGTGGTCTTCGTGGCCACGTTCCATTCACAACGCATCATCGGGCTATCACGCCTGTTGCTGCTCTCGATACTCTTCATCCTCGTGATATCCTCCCATTTCATGGGGTTGGTCGTGATGCTGATGGTCCTTGTCCTGGAACGGATATGGACGGATCGCCGGGCGATGGGCTGGCTGCTGGCATTGCTCGCCTTGCACCTCTGCATTCGGTTGGGATCCCTCTCCGCGTACGAGAGCGATGCCTTCTCCGCGGTGTTCATGCGGCTCCAACAGGTCGGCGTGACCTGGTTGTTCCTTCCGGGCCGTTTGTTGGCCATGGCCATCCACGGTGCAACAGCCTACCCGGATACGCTTGCGATCGCCCTGTTGACCGCAGCGATACTCATCTTCAGGAGGGATACCCACGGCCTGGCCGTGTTCCTGTCCGGCTTACTGGTGCTCTATATCGTCCTGGGCCTGTATTTTCCCGATGGGACCCATATGGTCTACCGCGAGATCTTGGACTACCCGGTCCCAGTATGGATCGTGGTGGTCCTTTGGCGTCGGGTAATGGTCCGGGAATGGCACACTGGACCTGTACTCGTTGTCCTTTGCGGGTGCTTCATCTTCCGCATTGTGCAGCCTTTGCAGATCTCCGAAGCATATGCTGAACGCGTTTCATGGATGAAGGATCGTATCGCTGCAGCCCACGCCCGGAACATCCATCGCGGGATGGTATTGGACGTACCCGCATTCCAGCCGTGTGACAAGGGCCAGGTCCTACAGGGTCTCGATCCCCTGCAAGCGCTCCTGATCTCGGCTGCTGAGGGTTCCGATCCGCCCGTGGTACTGGTGCCTGCTACTGCGGATGATGATGTCGAGGGCTTTGCCGGACGATGGGCCAGGGACTTGGAGGCGCGTGGGTATCGCTGGCCGGAACAGCGGAACGGGCGCTACTTCCATTTGCCCGAAGGGCCCTTCACCCTGCTGCGCTGAACGCTACTTCGTTACCGCGTGTACCACTTCGCTACGCAACAGGCCGAAGCGGAATACATCCTCCGGCGACAGACGTTCGGTCATGGCATCTTCGGTCACTATGAAGCCAGCGTGCGCAAGCCGGTCAACGTAATCACGACCATAAAGGCGCACATGATCGAACTGCCCATAGCGACGCAACCGTTCCTGTGGATCGGTGATGCCGGGATCCTCTTCGGTTACTGCATTCCCGAGGGCGATCGGCACCATCAGGATGCCGAGCCCTCCTGGCGCGAGCACACGGTACAACTCACGCATCGCGGTACGATCATCCGGCACATGCTCCAACACGTGCGAACAAAGGATGAGGTCGAAGCGGCCATCCGGAAAAGGCAGTTCGGTGACATCGAGGTCCATGGTGCCCGGTGGATACGCGTAGCCCGGCTCGTGCTTGTCACCGGCGATATACTCGACCTGCGGAAGCGACCGCAACTTGTCCCGTAAACAACTCTCCGGCGCAACATGCAGGATGCGCAAACCGGATCGCAACGCTCCACGTTCCTTGAGGAAAAGCCAGGCCATGCGCGCCCGCTCGCGAGATCCGCAGAAAGGGCAAAGCACATGGGGTCGCGGTGGCGAACCGGACGGCAGGTAAGCGATGGCGCCCTTCCCGCAGATGGGGCAATGGACCGTATCCCCATGCAATGCGCGGTTGCGCAGCGCATTTCGCCAAGGGACGGGAAGGAACCTGTGGAGGAGGCCGCTCATCAGGGAGATCGATCGACCAAAGCTAACCGGGCCGTCCACTACCAGATCCCCGGGAACAAACGGGCCACACCCGCCATCCGTTCCGGATAGGACGGATGCTTCCGTGTCAGCAACCGTTCTTCATACCCCACCTTCAGCACGAGGATGACCGAACAAACCCCCATGGCGATCCACCGCGGAAGGGAAGGCACACCAAAAGCCACGGCAATACCGCACAGCAGAACGGCCGTATACATCGGATGCCGTAGGTACCGGTAGATGCCGCGATGTGACAGCGAATTGCCGTTGCGCGGCCCCGGAAGGATGGTGAAGTTGTTGACGCCAAGCGAAACGACCGCCCATGCGAATACAAGCAGTCCGAGCATGAACAAGCCCCAGCCCCACCATGGCAATTGCCAGCCACCGCCGAACAGGAGGACGGCGATGGAACCGAACTGGCCGAGAACGAGGATCGCGGATCGCATGAGCGATCAGATCGCCCCCACCCCCAGCATCAACGCCGGTTCCTCCATCATCCCCTTGAAGGTATTGAGGAACGCCGCTCCGGTGGCGCCATCCACCACGCGGTGGTCACAGCTCAAGGTCACCTTCATGGTATTGCCCACCACGATGGTGCCGTTCTTCACCACGGGCTTTTCCATGATGCCGCCGATCGCCAGAATGCAGGCATCGGGCGGGTTGATGATGGCGGTGAACTCCTCGATACCGAACATGCCGAGGTTGGAGATGGTGAAGGTGTTGCCTTCCCAATCGGCGGGTTGCAACTTCTTCTCCTTGGCCTTCTTGGCGAAGTCACGTACCTCCGCACCGATGGTGCGGAGTGTTTTGCCGTCGGCGAAACGAACGACGGGAACAAGCAGGCCTTCCTCCACCGCAACGGCCACGCCGATGTGTACGTGCTGGTTGTAGCGGATCCGGTCACCGAGCCAGGAGCTGTTCACTTTCGGATGCTTCTTCAGAGCATGCGCCACGGCCTTGATCACCATGTCGTTGAAGGAGATCTTCTCCGGAGCGATGCTCTTGTTGATCGCTTCGCGCACGCTCATGGCGCGGTCCATATCGATCTCCAGCGTGAGGTAGAAATGCGGCGCGCTGAACAGGCTTTCGCTGAGGCGTTTCGCGATGGTCTTGCGCATCTGGCTCACCGGCACTTCCTCGAACTGCTCCACTTGCGGTACACTGTACAAAGCGCCACCACCGGTGAAATTCTCCACGTCCTGTTTCGTCACGCGCCCTTCGGGACCGGTGCCATGCACTCGGGCGATATCGATGCCCTTCTCTTCCGCGAGGTTCTTGGCGAGCGGGCTGGCCTTCGTGCGGCCGTTCGTTGCAGGTGCTGGCTTTGGTGATGGAACAGGAGCAGGGGCAGGAGGAGCAGGGGCAACTGCCTTGGGCATCTCTTGCGCCTGCACCTGTCCCTTGGGCTCGACTTCCGCTTTCGGAGCACTGGCAACAGCCTCGGCTTTCGGAGCCGCCGAAGCCGCACCCGCAAGCAACGAAGTGATGTCCTCCCCTTCCTTCCCGAGCACCGCAAGCACACTATCCACGGCAGCGGTCTTGCCCTTCTCCACCCCGATGTGCAAGAGCACACCGTCCGTGAAGCTCTCGAACTCCATGGTTGCTTTGTCGGTCTCGATCTCGGCGATTACCTCGCCGCTCTTGACCTTGTCACCCACCTTTTTATGCCATGCGGCCACCACTCCTTCGGTCATGGTGTCGCTCAGTTTCGGCATGCGTACGATCTCGGCCATTTGTCGTGCTAATTGAGGCGGTAGCCCTTGAATACATACTCCGTGTCCAGACCATCGATCGGGCTGGAACACGCGAACTCCAGGTACGTCGTATCCTCTGTGGATCGGAACTCGCCGGAGCTGGCAATGAACCAGTTCATCGGAGGCGGCGCATCGATGAAAGATCCGACAAAGGTCAGATCCGCACTGAGCATCATCGTATCAAGGCTAGAGATGACGATGGAACTGTCGTTCGAAGGGTCCATCGAAACGATGGCATCGGAGGCCCAATTGACCGAATCCAACGTGATATTGAACGAAGAGTGTCGATAGTAGGCCCGGCCAGAATACACCCCGATAGTGGCCTCACGAAAATCGATCGGTCCACCTCCTCCGGATGAAGGGGCTGGAGCAACCTCGTCATCGGCGCAGCCGATGAAGAAGAGTGCTCCCGCAAGTACCGCGATCGACCGTTGTATGGTCTTGTTCAGGCCCATCGGATCAATCCTTCTCGAACGGATAGTCCTTCTCGAAATACACATCATTGTAGAGTTCATCCGGTGTTGCCATCGGGCTTTCCTCGGCGAACTTCACGGCTTCCTCCACCTCCTTCTTCACGGCCTCATCGATCCGCTCGAGATCCGCCTCACTGGCCCATTTCCTGGCGAGCAAGGTATCGCGCACACCTTCGATCGGATCCTGCTTCTTGTATTCCTCCACCTCTTCCTTGGTGCGGTACTTCTGGGGATCGCTCATGCTATGCCCCTTGTAGCGGTAGGTCTTGATATCGAGCAGATACGGACCATTGCCAGCGCGTACATGCGCGCAAGCCATCGCGATCGCTTCGTGGACATCCTCGCAGCGCATACCGTTCACACCCAGACCAGGCATGTCGTAGCTCTCACCGATGGTGCTGAGGTCGTGCACATTGCTGGTGCGTTCCACGCTGGTGCCCATCGCGTAGTTGTTGTTCTCGATGATGAAGATCACCGGCAACTTCCACGTCATGGCCATGTTGAAGGTCTCGTGCAGGATACCCTGGCGGATGGCGCCATCCCCCATCATGCACAAGGTCACGTGGTCCTCTCCCCGGTACTTGTCGGCGAAGGCGATACCTGCCCCGAGGCCGATCTGCCCACCCACGATACCGTGGCCACCGAAGAGGTTGCGCTGCTTGTCGAAGTAGTGCATGCTGCCGCCCTTCCCCTTGCTGGTCCCCGTCATGCGACCGAAGAGTTCGGCCATCACGTTCTTGCTGGGTGTTCCCAACACCAATGGATGTGCGTGGTCCCGATAGCCGGTGATGATCCGATCCGTTGGGCGGATGGCCGTGACCATGCCGGCCAGGATGGCTTCCTGCCCGATGTAGAGGTGGCAGAACCCACCGAACTTCTGCATGGTGTAGAGCTGGCCGGTCTTCTCCTCGAAGCGGCGCATCAACATCATGTCCTTGAACCAACGCAGGTAGGTGTCCTTGCCGAAGGCCGCGCCGGCGGACTTTCCGGACTTGTCGCCTTTGGGCACGGGAGCGGTCTTGGTCGTCATACGTGGAGGAAAACGTGAAGGGCAAATATAGCCCGCACCCTCCGACCTGCCGGGCCCTAGCCGTTCAGGAAGGAGGCATCGAAGGAAAGCGGCAGCAGGGCACTGGCACTGCGTAATTCGAACACCGGGCCGTTCTCCACCGCCATCAGCAAGCGCAACGGTTCCCGATCCTGTCGTGCCTCCTGCTCCAGCAAGGCCTGTCGGCAGATCCCGCACGGTGAAACCGGACGTTCGCCGGTGACCTGCGGAACGATCACCGCCATGGTGGTGATCACCGTGCCCGGGTCCTGGGCCATGGCAGCGTGCAGCGCCGTGCGTTCCGCGCAGATACCTGCCGGGAAGGAGGCATTCTCCTGGTTGCTACCCGTGATCACGCGACCATCCGATGCACGCAAGGCCGCGCCGACCTTGAACTTGGAATACGGAGCGTAGGCGCGAAGTGCCGCAGCATGTGCAGCCTTCACCAGTTCCTGGTCATCGGCGGACATGGCCGCGACGTTCGGATGCACGGTGTACTCGACGACGACGGAACCTGTTGTGGCCATGGTTCGGAGAAAGGGGGTCAAAAGTACGCGTGATCAAGACATTCGAGCACGCCCCGCCCACTCCCGAAGGGACGTGTTCGCTAGATTTGAGGCCCTTTCCGCGAACGTGAGCACCACTGCCTCCATCATCGACCGCTTCGAGCCCATTTCCCTTGCTGAAATGGACGGCGTGAAATTGCAGGACCGAGTGGATACCAAGTACGTATTCGGCGAGGACCGCTTGCCGGAGGTGTTCACCGCCATGCTTCCGGATTACCGGCTGCTCGAAGTAGACGGTACACGCGGGACGGATTACCGGAGCCTCTACTTCGACACCGCCGACCTGAAACATTACAAGGACCACCACAACAAGCGCACGTTCCGCAGCAAAGTGCGTTTCCGGGAGTACATCGGCAGCGATCTCGTGTTCCTTGAGGTGAAGCGCAAGACGGGCCGCGGCCGCACGGACAAGAAGCGCATACGGGTGGACGGCATCCGGGATGAGCTTACATCGGAACAACAGGCCTTCGTCATGAAGAGCAGCGGCCTGTCCCAACCGGTGCAAGCCACATTATGGAACTATTTCACGCGCTACACATTCGTGAACAAGAACGCTCCGGAGCGTCTCACGATGGATGTGGGCCTGCGGTACTCGGACGTGTCGGGCGAACGGGAATTGGGCGGCATCGTCATTGCCGAACTGAAGCAGGAACGGGCCGATCGCACATCTCCCTTCGTGCGGATCATGCGTAGCCGGGTCATGCAGGCCTCGGGCATGAGCAAGTACTGCGTGGGCATGTTGCTCATGCAACGGAACGTCAAACACAATGCATTCAAGGCCGTCCTGTTGAAGCTGCAACAGCTTCGCAAGGCGGCTTGACCCTGACCCCTGGACCATGAAGATCTTCGGAATGCCCCTCGTCCACGCCGACATGTGGGAACTGCTGTTCAAATTCGGCATCAATGCACTGGTGCTGTTCATCCTGATCCGGGTGATCTACTACCCGATGCACCGGAAGAAGGACTACCTGTTCACCTACTTCCTGTTCAACATCCTGATCTTCTTCCTCTGTGTCCTGCTCAACAGTGTGAAGCTCAGCATCGGTTTCGCCTTCGGCCTCTTCGCCATCTTCGGCGTACTGCGCTACCGTACCGAACAGATCAGCATCAAGGACATGACCTACCTGTTCGCCGTGATCAGCATCGCGGTGATCAACGCCCTGGCCAGCAAGAAAGTGAGCGTTGCGGAACTGGTCTTCACCGATGCGATGATCCTGTTGATGACCTATGCTCTGGAGCATCTGTGGTTGACCCGGCACGAGGCCATGAAACTCCTGGTCTATGAGCGTATCGACCTGATCAAACCCCAGAACCGGGCGTTGCTGTTCGAGGACCTGCACAACCGGTTGGGTGTGAAAGTGAGCCGTGTGGAGATCGGCAAGATCGACCTGCTCAAGGACACCGCCCAGATGCGCGTGTTCTACTTCGAGGATGAACAGGGCCACGGCTCGTTCAACGAGATGGCACCGGACGGCGACGACGATTGATCCGCTCGATCAGTTCCTCCGCTCGATGAGCGCAACGGCATGGGCGGCAACGCCCTCTTCACGACCGATGTAACCAAGCGTTTCGCTGGTGGTGGCCTTGATACTGATGGCGTCCACCGCGACCTTCAGGAGCGGTGCCATGGCGGCACGCATCGCTGGGACATGGGGCATGATCTTCGGACGTTCCAGGATCAGCGTACAGTCCACGTTGCCTACGGACCACCCTTTTTCATTCAACAACCGGACAACCCCTGCGAGCAAGAGCTTGCTATCGGCACCCTTCCATGTCGGGTCGGTATCCGGGAAGTGCTGGCCGATATCACCCAAGGCAGCTGCACCGAGCAGGGCATCGCACACGGCATGCAGGAGCACATCCGCATCGGAATGGCCCAGAGCACCGGACGAATGGGGGATACGAATGCCTCCGAGCCAGAGCTCACGACCTTCGACAAGACGGTGGACATCAAAGCCGAAGCCGACCCGGATCATCCTTCTGTGGAGGGCTTCTTCTTGCCCTTGTCGAACTTGAACCCCAGGGTGAAGCGCAACGTATTGGCCAACGGACTGCGTTGGGTGTTGGCGATCAAATAACTGAGGTCGAGCGTGAAGATGCTGTATTTGACCCCGGCACCGAGTGTGAAATACTTGCGGTTGCCCTTGGTGTAGTGCTCCCAGAAATAGCCCGTTCGGAAAGCGAATTGCTCCGCGTACCAGTACTCGAAGCCACCGGCCAGGTTGATCTCACGGAACTCTTCACGCATACGGCTTCCGGGCTCGACGACGACGTTATTGTCATCATCATAGCTCACATTGCCGGGAGCATCCGAGAAGGAGCCGAGAATGCCGCTCATGACCCCCACGTTCGGGTCGCGGCCACTGGCTACCTGGTAGCGCTGAGTGACAGGATCGATGAGCGGGGCATTGTTCGAATCGAGCAGGTAGACCGGGGGGGTCGGCACCAACAGCTTGTTCACGTCCATGTTGAACGCGATGCTGTTGTATTGATCGAGTTCCAATTTGATCGAGGGCCCGATGCGTAGGTTGATCGGGATGAAGTTCTGGGCGGACGTTTCGGTGTAGGACATCTTGGCCCCGATGTTGGAGATGTTCGTACCGAAAGCGAAGGTGGCATCCTTGTCACCCATTTGGATCTGTTCCTTGCGGTAGTAGAAGGACACGTCCGCCGCCACCGATTGACCGGCCTTGGAATTGGCCCCTTGCACGCTGATCCCACCGGTCAGGTTGCTGTTGATGTATCGGATGGCGATACCGCCGGAAAAGTTCTCGCTGAATTGCTGGGCGAAAGTGAGGTCCACAGCGAACTCGGCCGGCTTGAAGTCACGAAGTGTGTTGCCGTTGATATCGGTGAACAGGATACTGCCCAGGTTGAAGTAACGCAGCGAACCACCGACAGCACTGCGCTTATTGCTGAGCCGCTTGTAACCGGCCAGGTAGGCCAGGCTCATATCCGGGACAAGATTGCGCAACCATGGGCTGTAGCTCATGCTGAACTCCCCGTCGTTCGGGGCGAACGCCAGCTTGGAGGGGTTCCAGTGGATCGCATTGGCATCCGGCGAAATGGCCACTCCGGCATCGCCCATCCCCCCCGCCCGGGAATCAGGCGAGATCATGAGGAAAGGAACAGCCGTGGTGATGGTGTTCAACTGGTCCCCGCATTGCTGACCGGCGGACTGGAACTGCGGGTCGCACGGTTGTGCCACCACCGACGCGGGCCACAAGGCCACCAGAAGGAGCGTTAGGGTGATCGTGTGCGACCAATGGAACTTCATAAGCGAATGGTTCGGGAAAAGGACGGCAAATATACGGCTCCGGTAGGGGGTTTATTGTGCTAGCGGAGGATCACCAGCTTTTCGAACTTCTCCGCCCGTTCGCCCTCCGGGGTGGCGACGTTCAGCCGGTAGACATAAACGCCCCGGCCCAACTTGTCGCCGAAGTCGTCCAAGCCGTTCCAAGCCAGTCCCTCGCTCCGGTAGCCATCGCACGCCAGTTGACGAGACAGGGTCTTCACCAGGCGGCCACTCACCGTAAAGACCTGGACCTGAACGTCAAGTGTAACGCAAGGCCGGTTGTGCTCAAAGAAGAATTCGGTATATGTGGTGAAGGGGTTCGGGTAGTTCAGCACATGGGCCAGGGCCAGTTCAGCCGAAGCGGAAACCACAAAATCAGTGGTGGTTTCAGCCGAATTGTTGAACACGTCCCATGCTTTGAGGCGCAAGGTGTGGTTGCCCTCGGCCAGATCGCTGAAGCGGTAACGCACCTCCCCGCTCTTATAGGTGTCCAGGTCAGCCTCGTAGAGGTCGTTCAGGACGACGGCCTGCTCGGTGTTCTCGTCCAAGACCGCCAGAAGATCGTGTCCGATACTGCTGCCCACGGTATTGATCCCATTCTCGTCGAAGAGCTTCGCGAAGAGCAATGGACTCTGGTCCGTAAGCCCCCCACGCACGAAGGATTCGTCGTTCAGGAACAGATCGATCGCAGGACCTGCCTCATCCAAGGCAACATCGGTGGCCGTTGAACCCACCAGAACGCTATCACTGTATCCGGAGGCGTTCATGTCCCAGCTTTCGGCATAGCAACTGATGCGGCCCGGCCCGACCTGGTAATTGATATCCTTGGGCACCACGAACGTGAAGCTGAACTGCCCGTTCGTTACCGTGGCACGACCCCGGTAGATGATGTTGTTGCGCAGTTTGAAGGTGAACGGATTGCCACCATCGTTCGCGAGCGTGCTCTGCGTCTGCGCCTTGTCATAGACGATCGGGATCACCTGGCCATTGAAGTCGGCCATCGGCTGGCCATCACCACCATCGATGAAGCCCCGGATCCTCACCGTTGCCAATGCTTTCAGCGTATCGATCGCATTCCCCAAGGTATCCGTGACGGAAGTTATCTCGATCGAGTGCCGTGGCATGGCCAGTCGCATGCTCGGATCGCCCAGGAGGCAGAAGTTGCGGTGGTTACGCTGGCCGGGTTGTGCTGCTGTGATCCCCCGTTTCGTCTGCCTGAAGGTGTCACCGAGCCGCTGGGCACGACCCAGTTCGTCCGTTTCCGAGAAAACGTGGTCGTAGAAGTTCTGGGTCAGTTCGAAGTTCTGGTTGGAATAGGCCAAACGCGTGGTGGTCATCAATCCGATCCCGCCACCCTCCGGGTTCAGGAAAACAAACTCACCGGCCGAAGTACGGACTGGATCGTCCCAGCGGGAGAACTCGCAAGTGGCGGTCATAAACAAGGGCAACCGGTCCTTGTTGGTCCAGCCCAGAATGGTGCTGTTGTCCAGGAAACGTTCGTGGGCCCATCCCACCTCCCCTCCATGGCCTATGTAGTTGACCAGCAACAAGCCCTTCTCCACACCATCGCGCAACTCGTTGATCGCTTGAAGGTAACGCTCTCCGCCGGGGGTGCTGACCTGTTGGTACGCATCGAGGTAGATCTTGTCCACGTTCAACGCCGGATGCTCGGTCTCCACGCGGCGGGCCATGGCATCACTTTGGTCCATATGGATGATCCCTTCGTAACCGTCCCCCTCCTGATCGTCCGAAGCGAACAACACATGGGTGCGCCAATCCGCCAAGCCACCATCACCATTTGCGGAACAGTTGGCATTGCCCGATGCGAGCAATTGGAGCCGGTCATAGTTCAACACCTTGCTCACCACTTCTTCCGCCTGGGCCAGCGAACTAACGGGGAATCGACCGATACCGAGGTCCACTAGATCACCGGTGCCCTCTCCCTCCGATGGGTCGAGCAAGCCGAAATAGTCATCGCTCGTATAGGATTTGGACGGATCCAGCGCGTCGGCGGTCTGGTACGAAGGGATCTGGTTCTGGTTCGATGGGTCCAGGGAGATGTTGTTGTAAGAGCCATCGCCGAACAGCAGCAGATAACGCGGCAGAAGGGCGGGATCGGTCCCTGCCCTATCGTACAACATCCGCATGTACCGCTTGATGGCGGTGGCATCACGAGCGCCACTGGAGAATTCATTGAACACCTGCTGTGGGCTTACCATGACAACGGAAAGCCCCTCGCTGATACGTTGTTCGGCAAGGCGCGCTGCTGCAGGTTGGAGTTCCGGGGTGCAAACGATCACCAGGTCGGTCGGCAGCGCCGTGGCATGCAGGTTCTGGCTCGGCACATGTCCGATCGGTGTCGGCTCCGGGTAGTCGTTGTCACGGAAGGCGATGAACCGCCGAAGGCTGTCGGTCCGCAACCGGAAGCGCTTGGAAACACCATCCGTAACGAAATCGACCCGACGTGCCGAAGCCGGATCGGTGATCTCCCAGATCCTTGCCACGGATTGTGCTTGGTCCAACACGAACTCGGCCACATTCCCCACGCCCACGGAATTGAGGTCGCGGAAGGCCATTTGCGTGCCCACCATCCGCAACTCCCGACGGGCATTCCATTCCAGGTAGTCCATCCAGGCGATGGAGGTTACGGGATTGAACTTGTTGAAGGTCACGCCGACCGGAACACTGGCAGTGGTAGGCACGAATTTGTAACACCGCTTGAAAGCACGACCGAGTGCACCGGTGTAATTGCTCGAGACGCCCTGGACCGTGAAATTCACGTCCAAAGCGGACCCGGAAGTGACGTCGAACGAACTGTAGTCGCCGGTGCCCACGGTGCGGGCAGCACCGGCGATGCATAGGGTGGCACTATCCCCGGGAACAGGGAACGGACTGTTGAATCCGAAGGTGTAGGAAGTGGTCAGGTCGAAGATCTCACCGTACCAGGTCCGTCCCGATTTCAGGAGGTTGACGATATCCCGCTCGATGTACTGGTGATCGTCGAACGAGGTCACCGTCGTTGTTGCCGGATCCTCCGTGAGGGAGGCGCTGGATACACGAACAGGCGGTTCGACATCCAAGCCGATGAAGTAGCTGGCCGAATCCGTGTATACGTTCTTCGTGTGCAGGAAATGCACGGTGGTGCCCGCGGGGCCCAGGTCGGCCAGGGAATCGTTCGCGTCCCAGCGCTGTGCTCCCGATGCATAGAACAAGAGATGGTCATTGGGGCCGAAGTTGCCATCCCCGCCATCCACCACTTCGATCGCGTTCACGAGCAGGTCGCTCGGGCGTTCGACATTGTTCTGGAAGGGCAGCAACCCGAAATGGTTCCCATAGATGTTGATGCGGTCGGGGTCCAATCCGTTCACATCGACACCCAACTCCTGAAGGAAGGCATACGTGATCTTATGCACGCCGTCCGCAGCCACCGAGAACCGGTACCAATCGCCGGTGGAGAGTTTGGAGTTGGGAGGATAGCTCTTGGGGCGCACCTGCTCCCCTGTCCGCGCGGGTTGGAGATCCAATGTGAATGCCAGCAAACGCTCGATCTGGCCAGTACCCGGGTTCCGCCGGAACGGCTCGATCGATATCTGGGCTTGTGGCTGTTTCCGTGCCCAGGCCAGGCGTTGCTCGATCACGGGTTCGGCACCGATATCCTTGAGGAACGGGAAGTCGGTGAGAAGTTCACGCGGGACGGGTCCGTAGCTCGCATCCCTGACCGTCGCTATGAAATTCGTGGTGCCCATGGGCAGTTGCACGGTTTCGGTCCAGATCGGCAGGCCAGCCCTGTCCATATCCAGGTAGGCCCCGGCCAGCGTCGGCGAACCGTTCGCCCCTTTTTCTGCCGAAGGAACGGCAACCGCACCCTTCTCCGAAGGCGGACCAACGGCCCTAGTGGAGGGGGCGCCAGTGCGATCGGACCACTTCAACGTACGCTGAAAGCGGTCTTGGGCTTGCAAGCAGAATGATAGGCCGAGGCAGAGCGAGAGCGACGCTGTGGGTAGGATCTTCATGAACACCGATCAACAGGTTTTCAACAGGACGGATCGAAAATACTACCTTCGACCCTTGCATTTCGGAACACCCCACCAACGACAAGAGTTCGTTCTTATTGTCGAGGTGGGGGCAACCGTAACGAGGAGGGGTTCGTATACTTGGCGCTGGCCTGATGGCCTCGATGATCGAGAAGCATGAAGGAATGGACCGTTAGGCGTGCGGCCCTTGGGTTCGCACTGAGCGTGATGGCGGCGTTTGCGGCAACGGCCCAAGACCCCCAATTCACGCAGTTCTATGCCAATCCGCTGTACTTGAACCCGGCGTTCGCGGGTACTGCCCGCTGCCCGCGGGTGGTCCTGAACTATCGGAACCAGTGGCCGGCGTTGACAGGGACTTTCGTGACCACCAGCGCGAGCTACGACCAGCACGTGGACGGCCTGAGCGGCGGTCTTGGGTTGTTGGTTACGCACGACCAGGCCGGGAAAGGCACCTTGAACACGACCAACGTCAGCGGTATCTATAGCTACCAGCAGGCCATTTCGCGCAAGTTCTCGGTGAAAGTGGGCTTTCAGGCCACCTACTTCCAGAAATCGCTGGACTGGAGCAAACTCACTTTCGGGGACCAGATCGATCCGCGCCGTGGCTTCATCTACAACACCAATGACGTTCCCCGTGGCGGCAGCGTTGGCAACGCCGACTTCAGCGCCGGGGTACTGGGCTACAGCGACATCTTCTTCGTCGGGTTCGCCGCCCATCACCTGACCGAGCCGAACGAATCCCTGATCGTCGGAACGAGCAAACTGCCCATGAAATTGACGGGACATGCCGGTGCGGCGATCCCGGTCGGCATGCAGGGTAAATATGGCGAGGCCAGGACACGGATCTCGCCCAACGTACTATACCAGCAACAGGCTGCGTTCCGTCAGTTGAACCTGGGCTTGTACGTGGACCATGGTCCGATCACCGCTGGTGTCTGGTACCGCACACGCGATGCCTTCATCGCCCTGATCGGGTTCCACACGGAAAAATTCAAGTTCGGCTACAGCTACGATGTGACCACTTCGAAACTGACGACCGCTACCGCAGGCTCCCACGAGATCAGCCTGCAAATGCAATTCAACTGCAAACCCAAGAAAAGAAGGTTCCGGGTCGTTGCCTGCCCCACCTTCTGAACCCGTACCTGCAAATCCACAAGACCATGAGCCTTGTAAGGAAGATCGCCCTTCTTTCGACAGCCGCCGCCGTTTTCAGCGGGTGCCAGTTCGAAAAGAGCGGAGCCACCGGCTGGAACTACAATGATTCCAAGAACGGCGGTTTCGAAAAGACCGAATTCGGCGACCAGGAGAACGGTCCCGGCCTGATCCTGGTGGAAGGCGGCCAGTTCACCATGGGCCGCACCACGGATGACCTGCGGCATGAGTGGGACCACATCCCACGCACGGTCACGGTCTCTTCCTTCTATATGGATGAAGTGGAAGTGACCAACTTCTACTGGCTGGAATACCTCTACTGGCTCGATCGCGTATTCGTTGCCGACTATCCGGAGATCTACAAGAAGGCCCTGCCTGACACTTTGGTGTGGCGCAGCAAACTGGCCTTCAATGAGCCTTATGTGGAATACTACCTGCGCCACCCTGCCTACCGTGACTACCCCGTCGTGGGCGTGAGCTGGCTGCAAGCGAACGACTATTGCGCATGGCGCAGTGACCGGGTCAACGAGGTGATCCTGATCCGCGAGGGTCTTTTCGAGCACTACCCCAACCAGATCAACGAGGACCACTTCACGACGGATTCCTACCTCGCAGGCCAGTACGAAAGCGGTAAAAAGGTGGATGGCGTGACGGATTTCAACCCCAACCGCGACACGCGCAACGTACGGATGGAGGATGGTATCCTGCTGCCCCGCTACCGGCTCCCGACAGAGGCCGAATGGGAGTTCGCCGCTTACGGACTCCTGGGCAACACCGTGGATGAGCGCGTTGTCGAACGCCGCATCTACCCATGGAACGGGCACTGGGTGCGCTATGACAGCCGCAAGAAGGGAGGCGCGTTCTACGGGGACTTCCGTGGCAACTTCATGCGCGGCCGTGGTGATTACATGGGTGTTGCCGGTAGCTTGAACGACAACGCCGACGTGACCTCACCCGTGTTCAGCTACTGGCCGAACGATTACGGCCTGTACAACATGGCCGGTAACGTGAGCGAGTGGGTCATGGACGTCTACCGTCCGTTGAGCGCAGAGGACAAGGATGACTTCCGTCCTTTCCGTGGCAATGTGTTCAAGACCAAAGTGCTGAACAGCGACGGGGCTGTGCAGGATAAGCACGACATCGTAGTGTACGATGTGGACGGCATCAAATACTACCTCACCGAATTCCAGACCACCATGCAGGGTCGTGCAACGGACGAGGAAGCCGCTCTCATCGACGAGCTGTTGAGCGCGATCGATCAGGCCATCGAGTTCAACAACACCCGCAAGCAGGACGCCGCCATGCAGCGGGTGCAGGATATGATCGATAACATCAAGGGCAAGGACCTGGAGATCTGCCCGAAACTGCTCAGCGGCATCAGCGACTACCAGGCCGATCAACCGGGCGATGTGCGTGTGCGCAACGTGACCGTCGAGGAGAACATCGACCGTCGCAACTACCGCGCAAGCGACAACATCGACTTCCGCGATGGTGATGTGGAAAGCAGCATCTACTTCGAAACGCCGGACTTCGAGGGCAACCCGATGTACGACTGGGGCAAGACCACGTTGGTGAACGACCGCAGCCGGGTCTACAAAGGCGCTTCCTGGGCGGACCGCATCTACTGGGCGAACCCCGGTACGCGTCGCCACTTGGATGAGCGTCAGAGCACAGCGACCATCGGCTTCCGGTGCGCCATGACCCGTGTGGGTAGCCCGAAAGGCTTGGGAGAGGACAAACGCAGCAAGAAGCTGGAAGAGAAGCGCTGATCTCCCGTTCCGCGCCTATTTTGGACCCCCGGCCGATCGCCGGGGGTCTTTCTTTGATGAACGCACCGATGACCATACCGGAACTACACCGTGCGTTCCTGGACTGTACGGGAACAAGCACGGACACGCGTTCCATCTTGAAGGGCAGCATGTTCTTCGCCCTGAAAGGGCCGAACTTCAATGCCAACTCCTTCGCCGGGGAAGCACTGGACAAAGGCGCGAAGTATGCCGTGGTCGACGATCCAGCCGTAGCGGTGGACGATCGCTACCTGCTGGTACCGGACGTTCTGAGGGCCTTGCAGGAATTGGCCACCCATCACCGACGCACGTTCAGCATTCCGGTCATCGGGATCACCGGGACCAATGGCAAGACGACCACCAAGGAACTCGTGCATGCCGTGCTCTCCGCGGACAGACCAACACTCGCCACGACCGGCAACCTGAACAACCATATCGGCGTGCCCCTCACCCTGCTGCGCCTGAAGCCCGAGCACCGCATCGCCATCATCGAGATGGGTGCGAACCATGTAGGCGACATCGCAGAACTGGTTGCGATCGCAGAACCCACGCATGGCCTGATCACCAACATCGGGCGGGCGCATCTGGAGGGCTTCGGCAGTTATGAGGGGGTTGTCAAAGCCAAGACCGAACTGTACGACTTCCTCCGCTCGCATCTGGGCGTATTGTTCGTGAACGCAGATGATCCGTTGCTTATGGAAAAGAGCGCTGGACTGAGGCGGGTGACTTACGGCAGCACGGGCAACCCGGATGTGCCGGGCTACTTGCAGCCCCTCAGTCACGACCCTTTCCTGAGCTGCAGCTTCGATCACCACGATGATGCATGGATGGTCGACACGCGCCTCATCGGAGCCTACAACCTTCCCAATGTGCTCGCTGCAGCGTGCATCGGCATGCATTTCAAGGTGGGACCAGAACGCATCGTGGACGCCATCGATGGGTACGAGCCCTCCAACAACCGCAGCCAGTTCAGCGACACAGGCCGCAACCAGCTGGTGCTTGACGCTTATAACGCCAACCCCAGCAGTATGCAGGTGGCGTTGGAGAACTTCGCTGCCATGCAAACCGACAGGCCCAAGCTGGCCATCCTCGGTGGCATGAAGGAGCTGGGGGCCGACAGCAGGGCGGAGCACACGGGCGTTGTGGACACCGTGAAGCGGCTGGGTGTGGACACCGTGTTCGTAGGGCCTGAATTCATGGAACTCACGGACATGGGCTTCACCACTTACCCGGACGCAAAAGCGGCACTGGAGGCATTCAGGCAGAAGCCCCTCACCGGATACCTGATCCTGGTGAAGGGCTCCCGCGGCACGAAGCTGGAAACGCTTGTGGAGGCGCTTTAGCCTTTCAGCACGCCACGGCTGATCACGATGCGTTGCACCTCGCTGGTGCCCTCGTAGATCTGCGTGATCTTGGCGTCGCGCATCAAGCGTTCCACGTGGTACTCCTTCACGTACCCATAACCGCCATGCACCTGAACGGCTTCCACGGTGGTGCGCATGGCCACTTCACTGCTGAAGACCTTTGCCATTGCGCTGGCCTGGTCATAGTTCAAGTGCTGGTCCTTCAGCCACGCGGCCTTCAGGCAAAGCAGACGTGCAGCTTCGATCTCCGTGGCCATATCCGCCAGTTTGAACGCGATGGCCTGGTGCTCACTGATGGTCTTGCCGAAGGCTTTGCGCTCCTTGCTGTATGCCAGTGCCAGTTCGTAGGCTCCGCTCGCGATACCCAGTGCTTGTGAAGCGATCCCGATCCGACCACCGCTGAGGGTCTTCATGGCGAAGGTGAAGCCGAATCCGTCCTCTCCGATGCGGTTCGCTTTGGGCACTTTCACATCCTGGAACATCAAGGTGTGGGTGTCGCTGCCGCGGATACCGAGCTTGTCCTCCTTTGCACCGACCACGAAGCCGGGCATGCCCTTCTCCACGATGAGGCAGTTGATCCCCTTGTGGCCCTTGGCCGCATCGGTCTGCGCCATCACCAGGTAGGTGCTCGCCGTGCCACCGTTGGTGATCCAGTTCTTGGTACCGTTCAACAGGTAGTGATCGCCCATATCGATCGCCGTGGTGCGCTGGCTTGT
>DEQO01000027.1 GCA_002360495.1 Flavobacteriales bacterium UBA3364 | reverse complement strand
GCGCTCGCGAGTTCATCCGTGGTGCGACCGACCGGGACGTCCGGTACGACAGCCTGCTGTACCTCACCCTGCTGCAGGTCATTGGCAGGTACGGCCACGCTGCGTGTATCCGCGCGTTGGGCATCACGACCGGTATCCCTTGGCGCGGAAGTCGTTGCCACACGGTCCGCAGCGGTGACCCCGGACGAGGATGCCGCCAGTTCCCAGTTGAAACTGCTCTCCTCCAAAACGGCGTTCGACTCCGCGATCTGCGCGTCGAAACGCTCATCGATACCGATGTCGGCGATGCGCGTATCGTTCCCCGCAATGCGCTGACCCAATCCGCTGATCTGTTCCTTGTTCAGGACGGTGGCCGGTCGACGGTCCCGGGTGCCGGTGAGGTGTTTGGTGAGTGAGGCCTGTCCGCGCAGTACGGCCGTCTGCCGCTCCTGCTCGCGCGCCTTGGTGAAGGCGCCCTCCACTTCCTCGTGCAAATAGGCGAGTTGCTGTTCGTATTCCGCGATCTCGCGCGACAATTCATCCTTGCGCGATCTATTGCGGGTCTCGTCGCGTTCGCGGCGCGCACGGTCGATGCGGTCCATGAACTCGTTCTCTTCCGCGCGCTTCGCGTTGGCGACGGTGAGGCTGCGTGCAGCCTCTTTTTCCTGTTCGGCGAGTTTGCGTCGCGCACGTTCGGCGGCATCGAGGTCACCGTCCGGGCCGGCCTTCGTATCGAGGCGCCCTTTCAGCGCACGCAAGTGCGTGAGCGTCTCGGCCTCCTTCTTCGCTTTGACCGCCCCTTCAAGGTCCATGGCAAGCTTCGAAGCTTCAGCCGCTTGTTGGCGTGTCCCGAGGTGTTCGGCCTCCAGGTCCTGGCCGGTGCGGTAGGCTGCCCGTGCCCGCAGGTTCGCTGCACGCGAGCGTTGCCGCAGGGTGGCGGCCTCCACCATTTTCGCGTTGCGCGCCTCTTCCGCCGTCTCCTGATCGGCCGCTTTCACCAAGGTGGATGCTTCACGCGCGGTCCGTTCCGCTTCGGTCACCGCCTCGATGGCCAATCCGAAGGCTTCCTTGCTCTGCGCATCCAGATCGTAAGCGGCGCGATCCAACTCCGCGGCATCCTCCTTGGCCATGCCCACGGCTTGCGCTACGGTCACATCACCGGCGAAACCGGCCTGCGTCATTGGATCGGCTGCCGCTTCTTGAGCGACCGGTCCGACGTCAGCCACAACGGGTTCGGTCGTCGTGATGTCCAGGCGGGCACGTCGCTTGATCTCCTCCATCATCAGTGCGATCATATCCTCGTCCAGCGGCGCATCGAAATAGTTGCGGATGACGAGCTTCTCCAGGTCGCCCTGGCGGGTGAGTTCCAGTTCCTGCCGGAAGGCCCGTGGTGACGTGGCCCGTGGAATTTCAACAGTGCCCAGATGGGTCTTGCCGCTGGGCCCGCATTCCACCGAGAAGCGGAACTGGCCGCTGCGTGGAAGGGCGAGCACGTAGGACCCATTGATGTCGGTGCGAACATCGGAAACGCGTTCGTGCGTGGTGGCGTCCTCCACGATGATGTGGGCCTTTCGATCGTCCTGGTCGAAAGTGCTGGCATAGGTGCCCTTGAGGACGGTGACAACGAGCGGCAATTGGACCGTGCCCACCCGGTACACGTGGAGCTTGCCCTGTTTGCTGTCGCGTCCGCTGGCGAAGCAGGCTTCCTTGTTCTCCGGATCGACCATGTAGAACAGGTCGTCATCCGGCGTGTTCACTGCGAAGTCGAGGTTCTCCGGAGGACCGAAGGTGTCCAAGCCCTTGTCAAAAGTGGACCGGAACACATCATAGCCACCCATGCTGTTGTGGCCCTTGCTGCTGAAGTAGAAATTCTTCCCGTCGGGGTGGAGGAAAGCGAAGTCCTCGTCCTGGTCGGTGTTTATGTAGCCCGCCAGCTTGATAGGCTGCGCGAACTTGCCATCGGGCATCAACTCGGTGCGGTAGATGTCGCGGCCCGTCTTCCCGTCCTTGCCGTAGCTGCCGAAATAGATCGGCCCACCTTTCGTGGGCAGGTAGACGAGCGTACGCTCCTTGCTCTTCCTGTCCAGGGAGGTCTTCAATTCATCCGGCAACACGACGATCTTTCCTCCGATGTCGCCGAGCTCATAAAAGCGGAAGAACTCGGTGTCATCCACCTCGACCTTGCTGCGGACGGTGATCTCCTTGAGGTTGCTGAGCAACTGCTGGCCATTGCGGCATTGTTTGTCCAACGATGCCACGGTGAAGCCTTCAAGTTCCTTCTTGGTGCCGGTGCCCTGGTAACGTTGGTAGGCCGCCTGAGCATCCTTGAACAGATAGGTAAGGTGGTAGGCGCGTCCGAGCCAATACCATGCATCGGCGGGTATGGCGGGATCCTGCACGGCGAACTTCAGGTGGCCGATCGCCTTGTCCTTGTCGGTACCACCGAAGAGCAGGCAGGTACCGAAACGGTAGTTGAGGACACGGTCCGATGGGCTGAGGCTGACGAGCTGGCTGTAGAGCGGCAGCGCCTCGATGTAGTTCTTCTCGTCGAAGAGGCCATCGGCCTTCGCACGAAGCTGCTCATCACCCCCCTGCGCGGAAGCGAGGAGGCAGAAAAGCAAGCCAACAACTATGCCCGCAATTCGGGTCATTCCATTCGAGTGGGCGCTTGTACCGCCAAAAGCGGCGCTTTGTTTCATCGGTTGTCGTCGGTCCTGCCCGCCAACGACATGCGATTCTCCTCCCCACGCAACAGGCGCCCGATGTTCTCGCGGTGTGTGAAGAAGACGAGGATACAGAGGGCGATCGCGAAGCCGACCTTCACGGCATTGGTCTCCTGATAGATCAAGGCCACGGCGAGCGGGAAAGCCACGGCAGCGCAAAGCGAACCCAAGGAGACGTAGCGCGACAAAAGAAAGACGGCCGCGAAGACCAGGATGCAGATCGCGGCAGCGCCCGGGTGAACGGCCAGTACACCGCCCAACGAGGTGGCCACGCCTTTTCCACCCTTGAAACCTGCGAACACCGGATACAGGTGGCCAACGACCGTGGCCAGCACGAGGGCCACGCGGAACCACATCCACGGCCCCGTATCCGCTTCGAGCTGGGAGAAGTTGGGGAGCACCCGGACCGGAACAAAACCCTTCAGGATGTCGATGAGCAGGACAGGCACCCCCGCCTTCGGGCCGAGCACACGGAACGTGTTGGTGGCTCCGGCATTGCGGCTGCCGTGCTCACGCACGTCGGTGTTGAAGAAGGACTTGCCCCACCATACGCTGGTAGGGATGCTTCCGATCAGGTAAGCGATCACCATCGATGCCGTGCCGTACACCCAGGGGAAGTCCATGGTTCAGAGACCGAATCGTTCGCGGAAGTCGTCCGCCTTTTTCTTGTTCGTGAGGATGAACTGGTAGGGTGCCTCGTCCTTCCCTCCTGAGAGTTGTCGCTTATCGTCCTTCACTTCGCTCAGCATGGTATTGAACGTGGCATCGCTGCTGTAGGCGTAAAGGTAGTTCCGCGTGTACTGGAAGAAGTAGTAGGTCTGGTCGTCGAGCATCAGGAGGATGGTCATGATATCCCCGCTGCGTTTTCGCTCCAGATGGACCTTTCCTTTGACATAGCGGTAGACCGGCTTCTTGAGGATGCTTCCGATCCCGATCTGGCCTTCGCTCAGCCAGCTCTGCTCGGGGCCGTCCCAGACCATCTTCACATCGGCCAACACCAGGGGCTTCACGATCTCGTCGGGAAGCTTCTTGATCTCGCCCTTGATACTGAGCTCGCTGATGAGCTTATCGGAACGCTCCAAGCCAAGCACTTCGCGCAACATCTTCTCGTAGTATGTCTTGGTGATGTCCACCTGTTTCTGGTCGGGATAGGCCAGGATCTCGGTAGCCATCCGTTCCAGCGCATTGTCCAGGAAGTGGAAGTCGGCGATCATGACCTCGTTGGTGGTGGCCTTGGCGCCATCCGTCTCGAAGCGGAGCGCACCGACGTTGGTAAGCGCTATGCGGCCCAAGTCCACGCCGTGGTCGATGCGGCCATCACCGAGGATGACGCAGTTCTCGACGGCCAGGCTGACGAGATCGCCGGGCAGGTCGCGCTTGCGGATCTTGTCCTTGTTGGAGATCATGTACTCCTTGCGGTCCTTGTCGAAATAGAGCAGACCCTTGGCGGTGATGATCGGTTTGTCCTTCCGCGCCTGTGTGCGGCTGAGGAAGGTGCCGTAGGTCTTGAACGGATCCTCGTCCGTGAGGTAGACGCCCGCCCCGATAAGGGCGCCTTCGTCATCGAACAGCGTGTCGGCAACAGGAATGAAGACCTCCAGGGGGTCGACTGCGCCGGTGAAGGTCATCCAGTTCTTGGCCAGCCCCGAGCAACCATGCTGGATGCGCGTGCTACCCGAGAAGGTGAGTTCCTTGATGCTGGCCGTGAG
>DEQO01000058.1 GCA_002360495.1 Flavobacteriales bacterium UBA3364 | reverse complement strand
TCGATCTGCTCGCGGTTCTCGTAAACCTCCTCGATATTCTCGCCGCTCACAGCGAACTCCTCCAGCTTGGCGCTCAGTTCCTCCTTGATGGCCACGCTGATCTGGTTGGCGCGTTTGCCGAGGATGGCAACCGTCTCATAGACGTTGCCGATCTCCTTGTCCAGTTTGGACACATCACGGGTGATCGTGGTCTTGGCTGCGTTCGTGTGCTTGTTGTTCATGGTGTTCTCGTTCGGGTCTCCAAGGCCAGGGCGGCCTCAATATTCGAATGCAAGTCCTTGGCCTCGTCCAGAAGGACGCTCTGCGGAAAAGCGTCCGCAAAGTTATGGTAGGACTTGATCGCTTCCTTCAATCGCTCCAACTTCTTGGATTCCACACTGTTAGTAGCCAATTCCACGTCGCTCTTCAAGGTGAAGAACATCGCATCTTCGCGGTACTTGGAGTTCGGCCACTCCCTGTTGAAGTTCCTGAAAGCTACACCAGCGGCCTGGTAGTTGCGCATCTTGTAGTACTGCTGCGCACCATGGAAGCTCTTCACTTCCAGCTTGGTACGCATGCGATCGATCAGCGTATTACAACTGTCCTTCAGGGTCGAATACGGATAGCGGACCAGGAACAACTGCATCTGGTCGATGGCGCTGCGCGTATCGGTCTGGTCCAGTTCGTAGTTCGGGGAGTTCATATACTGGCAATAGGCGCTCAAGAAGGCACATTCCTCGGCGTACTGGCTCTTGGGGAATGTGCGAACGAAGTTCGCCAGGTAGTAGGCCGCCAATGTGTAGTCCTTCATGCCCCAGGTGGACTTGGCATGCAGGTAGTTCACCTTCTCGCTCTTCTCCGTTCCCCGGGTTATCACGATCAACTCCTCCAGCAGCGGCACGGCCCGGTCCCACCCTTCCTTCGCGATGTACTTCTCGGCCACCTGCAACTTGTAGTCCGCATCGGTGCTCTTCAAGGCCTTGCCGAATTCGCTGCACGCGCTGAGCAACGCGGCGGTGGCGAACAGGACGAGGAACTTGCGCATCAGTGTATTGGTCATCCGCCTTGTACAGGAAGCCAAGGCGGGAAAATGGGGCCGCAAAGATAGGATCATGACCCGGATGGGACCCGGAAGTGACCAACGCAAGGATGTTCATTCCAGTATGGCGCGACCGTTACCTTTGGCCAGCCGCTCCGCGGCCCACCACCTAGAACCTTACGTTCCACCTATGAACGACATCTTCGACAAGATCCGCAAGGACCTGGGGCCGATCGGCCGCCACGCCAAACAGAGCCACGGTTACTTCAGCTTCCCGAAATTGGAAGGAGAACTCGGTGCCCACATGACCTTCCGGGGCAAGGAAGTGCTTGTATGGAGCCTGAACAACTACCTGGGCCTTGCGAACCATCCGGAGATACGCAAGGTCGATGCGGAAGCGGCCGAGCGGTGGGGTATGGCCTACCCGATGGGTGCGCGGATGATGAGCGGTCAAACGAAGTACCACGAACAATTGGAGGACGCGATCAGCGACTTCATGGGCAAGGAGGACAGCTTCCTGCTGAACTTCGGCTATCAGGGATGCATGAGCGCTATTGAAGCGCTCCTCTCCCGCCACGATGTGCTGGTCTACGACAGCGAGTGCCATGCCTGCATGATCGACGGGGCCCGCCTGCACCACGGCAAGCGTTTCGTGTTCAAGCACAACGACATGGAGAGCTTCGAGAAACAGCTCGAACATGCGCGCAGGATCACGGAGGTCACCGGCGGTGGCATCATGGTGATGACCGAAGGCGTCTTCGGCATGGCCGGTGACCAAGGCAAGCTGAAGGAGATCGCCAGCTACAAGGAGAAGTACAATTTCCGCCTGTTCGTCGATGATGCCCACGGTTTCGGTATGCTCGGCCGAGACGGTCGTGGCACTGCCGATGCACAAGGCGTACAGGACAAGGTGGACGTCTACTTCGGCACCTTTGCCAAGGCCATGGCCAGCATTGGCGCCTTCGTGAGCGGACCGGAGGACATCATGCTCTACCTGCGCTACAACATGCGCAGCCAGACCTTCGCCAAGAGCCTGCCCATGCCGATCGTCATCGGTGCATTGAAGCGCCTTGAGATGATCCGCACCATGCCCGAACTGAGCGCCAAGCTGTGGAATATCACCAACGCCTTGCAAACGGGCTTGAAGAACGCCGGCCTCGACATCGGGAATACGAACAGTTGCGTAACACCCGTGTACATGAAAGGCGGTGTGCCGGAAGCCACCAATGTGATCGTCGACCTGCGTGAGAACCACGGCATCTTCTGCAGTATCGTGGTATACCCGGTGATCCCGAAGGACACGATCCTGTTGCGCCTTATCCCGACCGCCGTACACACCATGGAGGACGTGAACTATACGGTGAAGCACTTCGCCCGCGTACAGGAGAAGCTGTTGGCCGGAGCGTACAAGAGCGAGACGGTGGCGAGCGTGTAGTGCTGGATCGACCTAAACTAAAAAGCCGCGTCCGTGGGACGCGGCTTTCTTTTTCCAACTCCGGGATCGGCCCCGATACGCAAGGGGGCGGTCACAAACCGATCTTCTTCCCTACCGAACCCGGCACGCCCTTCTTGTTTACCAGGAAGGCCGTGGTCTTGTACTGCACATACGGCTTGCTCATGTAGAGATAGCCCTTGTGATCGTTGCTCTCGCCCCATGAATTCTTGACCACGTACCATTCGGTCCCGTTCTGGTCCTGGGCAATGCCGGTCAGCTGCATCCCGTGGTCGTCCGTGGTAGCGTAATTGTCAAAGGCTTGCTGGCGCATTTCTGCGGTGATCACCGGCTCGGGCTGCGGGCTCTTGAACAGGTCCTGGCGCTCTTCCTTGGTCAGTTCGTCCGCTTCGGCCATCGTGGTGAACGCCACGCCGTTCTTCCAACTGAAGGTGGGCTCGCTCACATCGCCGCCCCACGCCACCGTGTATCCGACTTTGAGGGCGTTATCGATCACGTTGGTGATGTCCTCCACCGGGATGTTCCATGCCGGTTGCAAAGCCCAGTTATCGGGTACCATGAGCACGCTCTTCGTGTAGTACGGCACATCGTTGCCGGAGATGAACTCCACATAGTCGTCGGCGTCCAGTTTCACCACGTCCTTGGCGAAGGTCTGCGGCGTGTAGCTCTTGCCGTTGTAGGTGAACTCCTCGGGTACTTCACCCAGGTAGGCGTCCAGCACGCCATCGAAAGCCTTGCGCCACACCGGGGTCAGCTTGCCATCGTTCGGGGCTTTCAGCAACGCGTCCAGCATTCCTTTCAGCACGGCCTGCATCTCGCCGAACTCGTTCTCCTTGTTGCCGAAGTTGAGGCCGGTGTAGGCTTCTTCCGGGATCGCGCCGTACTTGCCGTACATGTTTACCACATCGTGCCCAAGACCGCCATCGCCGTAGTTCAGCGAACCGTGCATGCGCAGGTAGTTCACCGCTTTCTCCTCGTAGCTCTTACGGGCCATGTAGACCTTGGACAAGTGGATGGAAGGCCCTCCGTGCTTGATCATCTCCGATTCCAGGAACGAGCCTGTGGAGTAGCTCCAGCATGTTCCTGAGGAACCTTGGTCCTCAACAGGTGTGGTCTCTGCGCTTACCACCGTGGTGAATCGGAAGCCGACCGTGTCGCTCTTGTTACCGCTGATCTTCTTGATCAAGTCGTCCTGGGCGTGGAGGCTGGTGGCCAGCAGCAGTGCGGCCAGACCAAGGGGAAGGTTGTTTGTCATGGTTGCAACGAGGGGCTGCAAAGGAAAGGCTATCAGGCATGGTAAGGTGCGACACTCCGGGCCGAACGGTTGGGATCGCAATGGAACTGCTTCTCTTGATCCTTTATATATTCTCCATGGAAAATATATGGTCTATCTTTATCGCATGGATCGCCGCGACGCACTCCGACTGCTCACCGTTGCGCCGATCGCCACAGCCATGACACTCCGTGAACTCGGCCGTACAGTGGAGGACTTTGCCCCCACATCGCCCATGCCGGTGCTATTCCTTGGACATGGCAGCCCGATGAACGCCATCGAGAACAACCCGTTCACGGAGGGCTGGAGAGCTACTGGAAAAGACCTGCCGAAACCGAATGCCATCCTATGCATCAGTGCGCACTGGGAAACGCGCGGAACGTTCGTGACGGCCATGGAAAAGCCACGTACCATCCATGATTTCGGTGGTTTCCCGCAGTCCCTCTTCGATGTGCAATATCCCGCGCCCGGGAGCCCAGCGTTGGTGAATTCCACCCAAGAGGCGGTCACAAAAGCCCACATCCAGGAAGATCACTCCTGGGGCCTTGACCACGGAGCCTGGAGCGTCATCATACACTTGTTCCCGAAAGCGGACGTCCCGGTGGTGCAATTGAGCCTAGACCGCAGCCTGACGCCTCAGCAGCACTACGACCTGGCCCGTGAATTGGCGGTATTGCGCACGAAAGGTGTCCTCATCATCGGCAGCGGGAACATGGTCCACAACCTGGGCAAATTGGATTGGCAGAGACCGGATGGAGGATATGATTGGGCGATCGAAGCCAACGAGCGCATGAAGGAATTGATCACCAAGGGCGATCACGCACGAATGGTGGATCACACCCGCTTGGGGAAGGCCTTCGAATTGAGCATTCCGACGCCGGAGCACTATCTGCCTTTGCTCTACACGCTCGGCCTCCAACAGAAAGCCGACCCCATACACCTGTTCAACGACCGTACCGTGATGGGTTCCATCGCAATGACCAGCGTGAAGATCGGGTGAGCATCTTGAGCAGCCGATCCGCTGATGCCAAGAGGAGATGGCGCTTTGGTGGTCTTTGCTCAACCCTTGACGAACTTCGCCCCCCTCCAATAAAGTTGGTGTTCATCAGCAAACCGCACGGTCAACCGATCGATCCATGTCCCACATCGCCATCATCTCCGCCAGCGTACGTGACGGCCGCAAGAGCCACAATGTCGCTTTGCATCTGGAACGCACCTTGAAAGCGACCAGCAATTCCGTGGACCTTCTCGATCTGCGCGAGTTCGACTTCCCGCTCTTCCACGAACGATTGAAGTTCATGAAGGAGCCACCGGCCAGGGTCGTCGAGTTCGCGGAACGCGTGCGGAAAGCGGAAGGGGTCATCATCGTTACACCGGAATACAACGGCAGTTTCCCGGCCAGTTTGAAGAACATCATCGACCTGCTGACCACGGATTGGAAGGGCAGGCCGATCTCGATCTGCACCGCATCGGATGGCCAGTTCGCGGGTACCCAGGTGATGGTGGAACTGCTCTTCCCTTTGTGGAAGATCAAGGCTTGGGTGGTGCCTTCCTCCATGCAAGTACCTAAAGTGGGCGATCAGTTCGGTGAGGGCGGATCGATCCTGATGGACCAGGAAGGTTGGGAGCGCCGCACCAAGGTGTTCCTGGACGATCTAGGTTGGGCCATGGAGGCCCGGAGGAGGATGGAAGCCTGAGACGATGGCCTCCAAAGTCCCTACGACACGGAGCATCGCCTGGATCTCGCTGGTCCCACAGCTCTGCGTGATGGTGGTACTGATAGGTGCGCTCCATCTCCTGGACGCCCCCCAGCCCTCCCTGTTCGGCATGGTGGCCTATTTGCTTCTGTCGATCACCTTGCGGCTATCGTTGACGGCACACCATCGCAAAGGCATACAGGACGTCAAAGCCGGGTTGTTCGAGAAGGCGATCCCATGGTTCGAAAAGAGTGTTGCCTACTTCGAACGCCGCCCATGGTTGGATCGGTACCGTTTCCTCCTCCTACTGTCCTCCTCGGCTTGGAGCTACCGCGAAATGGGCATGGCGAACAGGGCGTTCTGCCTGAGCCAAATGGGTCGTAGAACAGAGGCCATTACCGCATACGAAGCGGTCTTGAAGGAATTCCCGGAAAGCACCCTGGCCACCGTGGCGCTGCGGATGTTGGCAGCGAACGACACACCGACCTGAGTTCCGGACCTATCCCCTTTCGGGCACCAACTGGAAGATCCGTTTGAGCACGCCCATCACGTGCTCCACTTCCTCCAACTTGCTATAGCGGCTGAAGGAGAAGCGGATATTCGCACCCGGACGTTCCCCGTAGAGGGCACCCAGCACATGGCTGCCTTTGTTGCTGCCGCTACTGCATGCACTACCGCCACTGCAAGCGATGCCTTCGATGTCGAGGTTGTAGATGAGCATCTCCCCTTTTCCGTCGTCCGGAAAACGTACGCTCAGTACCGTATACAAGCTGTTCTCGCTCGGATCACCATTGAAACCGACGCCGGGTAGTTCTTCCAGCAACCGCTTCTTCATGTGGTCCTTCAGGCCCTGGACATGGCGTTGATGTCCTTCGAGGTCCTCGTAAGCCAGTTCCATGGCCTTCGCCAGGCCCACAATGCCGTAAATGTTCTCCGTCCCGGCGCGCATGTTGCGCTCTTGTGATCCACCGAGGATGGCCGGCTTGATATTGACCCCGTTGCGCACATACAGGAACCCGATCCCCTTCGGGCCGTGGAACTTGTGCGCGGCGCAGGTGATGAAGTCGATCGGTGTGTTCGCCAGATCGAAACGATAGTGGCCCATGGTCTGCACCGTATCGCTGTGGAAGAGCGCTCCGTAGCGTCGACAAAGCCCCCCTATCGCGTCCAGATCGATGCGCGTTCCGATCTCGTTGTTGGCGTGCATCAGGGAAACGAGCACGCCTTCACCCTTCGTTGCTTTCAGCAGTTCCTCCAGATGGGCCATGTCCGGTGATCCATCGTCATTCAACCGCAGCCAATGTGCCTTTGCGCTGCCGGTATTACCGATCGCGTGGGCGACCAGTTCCACGGCGTGGTGTTCGATGGGTGAAGTGATGATATGCTTCACGCCCAGGTCCCGCACAGCGCCGTTCAGGGCCATGTTGTCCGCCTCGGTCCCACCGCTCGTGAAAACGATCTCACCGGGTGTGCAATTCAACAACGCTGCAACGGTGCGCCGCGCCTGCTCGACCGCAGCCCGGGTCTTGCGGCCGTATCCGTGGATGGCCGATGGATTCCCGAAGTGCTCCGTCATGTATGGGAGCATCGCCTCGAAGACCTCCGGCGCCAGGGGTGTGGTAGCCGCATTGTCGAAGTAGATCCTTTTCATCGCGGGCCGAAATTACCGCTATGCGGTGGCCAAGCCGGCCACTTGGGCCAGTTCGCTCAGGATCCTGTGGGCCAGATCATCGGCCTGTTGCATGCTGGGCGCCTCGGCGTATACCCGGATGATGGGCTCCGTATTGCTACGGCGAAGGTGGACCCAGGTGTTCCCGAATTCGATCCGAAGACCATCCACCGTGCTGTGCGGCTGCGCGGCGTATTTCTCCTGCATGCCATCCACAATGGCCCCGACATCCATTCCGGGCTTCAGTTCGATCTTGTTCTTGCTGATGAAGTAATCCGGATAGCTGCGACGCAACTCCAAGCAGGACTTACCGCTTTTGGCCAGCAGCGTGAGGAAAAGCCCTATTCCGGCGAGCGCGTCCCGGCCGTAATGCAGTTCGGACAGGATCACACCGCCATTGCCTTCGCCGCCGATCGGTGCGCCCACCTTTTTCATCAGGTCCACCACGTTGACCTCCCCTACCGCACTCGCATGCCGTTTGCGACCATGCTTCTCGGCGATGTCGTTCAAGGCGCGCGTGCTGCTGAGGTTGCTCACGGTATCTCCCGGGCGACCGGCAAGAACGTGGTCAGCGCAAGCGACGAGCGTGTATTCCTCACCGAACAAACTGCCATCCTCGCACACCAGGGCCAGGCGATCCACATCGGGATCGATCGCGATGCCCAGATGCGCCTTGTGTTTTACGACGGTGTTGCACAAGTCCTTCAGGTGCTCCGGGAGTGGTTCCGGGTTGTGCGGGAAATGGCCATCCGGTGTGCAGTGGATCTCAACCACTTCCAGGACTCCCAACGCCGTGAGGAGTGCCGGGACCACATGGCCTCCGACCGAATTCACAGCATCGACCACCACACGCAGCTTCGCCTTCTTGATCGCCTCAACGTCGACAAGGTCCAGGTCCAGTATCGCATCGATGTGCTTTCGGGTCCAGCCGGTCACGGATCTTACGCTTCCGAGCTTCTCCACTGGGGCGAAATCGTACCGATCACCCTCAGCAAGCCGCAGTACCTCCGCACCGTCCTCCGCCGAGATGAACTCGCCACGCTCGTTCAGCAACTTCAGTGCATTCCACTGGCCCGGGTTGTGGCTGGCTGTGAGGATGATGCCGCCCTGTGCCTTCTCCCCTGTGACAGCCATTTCCACGGTCGGTGTGGTGGCCATGCCCAGATCGACCACCTCGAAACCAAGCCCCACAAGCGTGCCGACGACCAGGTCGCGCACCATGGGACCGCTGATCCGGGCATCCCGTCCCAGGACGATACGCGAGGGACCACCTGCCGAGCGGGCCTTGATCAACGTGCCGAACGCTGCGGTGTAACGGACCGTGTCGAGCGGTGTGAGACCTTCGCCCGGCGCACCGCCGATGGTGCCGCGGATGCCGGAAATGGAACGGATAAGGGTCATGTTCGTACATCCGGAAGTTCGTGCCCGGAAGCGCAAAGCTATCGGCCCTCGGGGTGTGTGCGGTGCAGCGCCCCCAAGACCAGGTTCACCCGCTTCTGTTCATAACCGATCCACCATCATTACGGCCAGGATCGCGGTTCCCTATTTTTGTGCGAAGGCCGATCTTCGGCCTGCTCCACGATCAACCGGGTTACCCGCATGAACGAAGGACCATCACCACTCCCCGAGCGCAACGACGATCAGCACGATTGCGTGGAACGCTACGAGGCGATGCGCGAACAGAACTCCACCTCGTTCTTCGACGTGGAGGAATTCGAGATCATCATCGAACACTACCTGGAACAAAGCGACACGCGTCGTGCCCGAGAAGTGCTGGACTATGCGCACCAGCAGCATCCGGGGTCGCTGGACCTGATGTTCTGTGAGGCCCACGTGCTCATGAACATGGGCAAATTGAACCGCGCCCTCGACGTGTTGGATGCCATTGGCAAGATGGAGCCGTTCAACGAGGACGTACACCTGCACAAAGCCGGTATCTACAGCCAGTTGCGGAACTACCGCCGTGCCGTGGAGCACTATAAACGCGCTCTGGACCTTGCCGAGGAAGGCATCGACGACATCCTGTTGGACCTCGCTTTCGAGTATGAGAACCTCGAAGCGTTCGAACTGGCCGTGGATAGTTTGAAAAAGGCGCTGGAGATCAATCCGGAGAACGAGGCCGTTCTCTACGAGCTGGCCTACTGCTTCGACCTATCGGATGCGCACCAGGCAGCCGTGTCCTATTTCCGCGAGTTCACCAACGAGCATCCCTACTCGTTCGTTTCGTGGTACAATCTGGGCAATGCCCTGGCCCGCCTGGAGCGCCTTGATGAAAGCAACGAAGCCTTGGAGTATTGCCTCGCCATCGAGGAACGCTTCACCTCCGCCCACTTCAGCAAGGCGAGGAACCTGTTGGTGCAGGGTAAATTCCAGGAGGCGATCGATTGCTACCAGGAGACCATCGAGTTCGATGGCGCCCAGGCGATCACGTTCAGCTACATCGGCGAGTGCTACGAGAAGATGGAGCGCTACGAACAGGCGCTGATCCACTACGACCAATCACTGGCCCTCGACCCCAACTGGGTGGATGCCTGGATCGGCCGTGGCGTGGTGAAGGATGTCCAAGGACGCCTGCCGGAGGCCGTGCGCGATCTGGAGAACGCCGTGCGCCTGGCACCGGAACATGGGGACGGCTGGTTCTACCTGGCCAATGCGTTGGGTCGTTCCGGTCGCTACGAGGAAGCCTTTACGGCCTACACCCGGTTGAACACCTTGGAACCAGAGAACCTGGACGGCTGGATGGACCATGCGGACCTTCTCCTCCAAATGAAAGGACCCGACATGGCCGCGAGGAAGTTGAAGGAGGGTGAGATCGTACACAAGCTCACCGGCCGGTACCGCTACCGCATGGTGAGCTACCTGCTGCGCATGGGCAACATGCAACAGGCCCTCCTCGAGTTGGAGGAAGCGCTCTCCAGCGACCACGCCAGCCACACCCAGTTGCTCGAACATTACCCTGAAGCTGCGCAAGTGCCGCAGGTGATCCACCTGTTGGAACTTTATCGCCGACCATGAACTATTCCCTTTCGCACATCCCTGCACGCACATCCAAACCGCGTGAGGATGGTGTTACCATGGTGATGGACAAAGGCCTGTCCATACGCCAGGCCGAAGATCTCATCGATGCGAGCGGTCACCTGACGGATCTCGTGAAACTGGGATTCGGCACGTCCATGATCACCCCGAAGCTGACGGAGAAGATCAAGTTGTACCGCAAGGCCGACATCAAGGTCTATCTGGGGGGAACGTTGTTCGAAGCGTTCGTTGCCCGCGGACAATTCAAGGACTACCGGAAATTGGTGGATTCACTGGGCCTCGATACCGTGGAGGTAAGCGATGGGTCCATCAGCATGTCCACCAAGGAGAA
>DEQO01000153.1 GCA_002360495.1 Flavobacteriales bacterium UBA3364 | reverse complement strand
ATTCCCGGAAGAGATGGCCGCCATGGAGGCGCTCCGGTTCATGGACCTGCGTGCGATCCAGTTCGAAACGCCCGAGATGGAGCACATCCAGGAGTTGGTCCCCAAGGCGAAGGTCTATTTCAGCCAGCCGTGCAACTGCGGCATGTAGCGGAGTGGTGATAGGCTGGAAGCCGTCCCCAAATGGATCTTTCAGCGAGCCGGAGGAGTGTTGAAGCCAGCCGAAGCGCGGAACCCGCGCATAGCTGGACGCTCCGTAAGGGTTGAGCAACGAAGGAAGGCTGCGCTCGGTCCCGGCGCAGCCCGGAGGATCATTGTAAGATGGCTTCTAGTGGGGGAGTGTCCGGTCCGGCTCCATCGGCGTCGCGATGGGATCCGCGATCATCCACTTGCCGGCTTCGGTGCAGATGCGCTCGTAGGTCCTTCCCGTGCTGTCAGGGTATGAATGTGCGCGCAGCTTTCCGTCGGCTACGTACAACGCGGCCACGCCAAGCGGACCGGGGAAAGGGTCGTGCTTCACCAATTTGGCACCGCTCCATTCGAAGATCTCCGGCGATGGACCATTCACCGGCGGCACTCCACCGACGAACACGCGGCCATCGTATTCCACCAGCTGGATCGAGGAGAGCATGGGAAGCCGCGCCAGGACCTTGTCTCCAGTGCGCGTTCTTCGCACCAGCTGCAGCTTTTGCGTTGACCGGGCATCGGCAGGCCCTATCACCAAGATCAGCTCGCCATCCGACAGACGCTGCGTAGCGAGTACCTCCGGCCCTCGCATCCTCATATGCTGGTAGGTCGGTTGTATCCACGCGAGTTCGTTGGTGGTGAAGCCATGGTCGGTCGCCCATTGGGCGACCTCGGGCAATGCGATGTCGCGGATGTAAGCGAGGTTCATTGCGCGGTGTACGTGGTCCGCGATGTCGGCATGGCCGCTAACGATCATCAGGTGCCCTACGGCACATGCGGTACCGTTGTCATCGATGAAAACGGGCGCACGTCCGGGAACAACGTCGTTGATGGGGAAGCGTCCGCCGTCCGCATAGGCCTCAAGTGCTCCCAGCAGTGCCAGCCTGTGCGCGCGAGCTTCGGGACCGATCCCTGCGGGTGTGTGTGTGGACAAATGCCGCTGAACACGGTGCAGGTGCTCGGCGATCCGCTCGGCATCCGAATGGAAACGGACGTCGTCCGGTCCTTCGAACAGGGAAGGTCGCATCGAGGCCCATTGGGCGTTCACTTCAAGCATGTGCTGGCCGGCTGTTGCCGGTCGTTGTGGTGCCAGTTGCGCAGTGGTAATGCCGATGGCGGAGAACGCGAACGCGAATGTTATGATGCGTAGCATGGTAAAAGGTACGAGCATCCGTACACACCGATCGCACAAAAGTTCGATCGACGGATGGGCCCGCTACGGGTTCTTCGTTCCTTCGTTCCATGTCCTCAGCGTTCGCCGTCGTGCTGGAATACACCGCGGTGGTCCTCAACATCGTGTTCACGATCCTCATCGGTCGGCAGATCCGGTCGGGCTGGTTGTTCGGTTTCGTGGCCGCATTGCTCGGCGTGCTGCTCTATGCGGTCCTGGATGCCTGGCTCATGGCAGCGCTGAACCTGTTCTATGCGGTGATGGGCCTGTATGGCTGGTGGAATTGGGGCGGTAAGGGGGGGACCGGCAACATCATCCGTTTCGGTGTGCAAGAGCATGCGGTGCTCATCAGTGTCGGCATCATCGGCACCTGGACGTTGATGCTGCTGATGCGGTGGATCGGACAGCCCGGCATCTACTTGGGCATGGAGGGCTTCATCGCCTCCTTCGCCATGGTGGCCACATGGATGATGAGCAAGAAGGCGCTGGAGAACTGGATCTATTGGACGGTAGGTGACCTGGTCGCGGTCGTCTACAACCACTGGATCGGCTATGATGGTTATGCCATGCTCAACGTGATCTACATCGTACTGGCGATCATCGGCTACACGCGTTGGCGGAAGCAGATGAATGGTGCTCCGATCAATGGCGCTTGAGTGCGCGCTCGTAGAACGTCGTTACGATCAACAGGAAGAAGAGCAGGTACATGCTATCCTCGATCGGTATGGTGTTCATGCGGATGCCGAGGTTCTCCGCATCGTTGTACCACACGATCGGCTCGGGTAACAGCCAGCCGGTAAGGATGCCGTTCACGATGAAGAAGGGGATCAAGCTCACCGCATAACCGATGTAAAAGCGGCCGAGCCACGGGCTTCGGGCAATGAGGACGTGGTAGGCAAGAAAGGCCCCGGTGCATATGAAGGTGACGCTCGTGTACAAGCGATCGAAGTGCCACACGCCAACGGCAAGCAGCACAAGGATCAATACCAGGCTCAATGGACGTACGATCGGTGCAAGCACGTCGCGTTCCACGAAATGCCGCATCACTTCGTACAGGAACATGCAGGAGTAGGGGATGAAGAGGAAGAACAACCATTCCTCCAGGGGCATTCCGATGAAGTACACACCGACGAGGTAGCGTGGGTTGAAGCCCCACACGCCGTTCGCGGTGAACACGGCATCCCAGGCCAGAAAGACCAGTGCCATCGCTACAATGCCGGCGAAGAGCTCGCGCCATTTCGAGATGAAGTGGATCCGCGGTTCAAAGCTCGCCGCCAACGGGAACGCAAGGCTCAGTACGTCCAAGGCGAGGTAGTAGTAGCGTTCCACGGCCGCAAAGGAACACCACGCTCCATGGATGGTTCGATGCCTGATGGTGAAAAGAGCAGGGGCAGGAGCCGGTGGACGAATTTCCCTTGCCCCTGCCCCTGCTCTTTCCTTACTACTCTTTCATGAACTTGCCCGCAGCGACGGATGTACCATCGCTCACCTCGATCTGGTATTGACCGGCAGCGAGACTGCGCGCGTTCAGACGTAGTTGCAGACCAGCGCGTTCGGTGGGTAGATCGATCACACGACCACTGGCGTCCGTGACGCGAACGCGAGCATTGGCCGTCATGGTCGTTGGAAGTTGAACGGTCACCACGTCGATCACCGGGTTCGGTGTCGTGTTGAACGTCAGTTTCGCGGGCTTGTCATTGATACCCGTGGTGAGTTCCGTGCTGGCGATGTTCAGGTAGGCCTCAGAAGCGCCGGCCATGACCAACTGGTTGGTAGCGAAAAGCTCCAGGTCCCACACAGGACCCATGAAGTTGGCATATGCCTCCACTGCGTCGGGTTCACCATGGAAAACAGCAAGACCTGATCCGTTCACCATCAAGGAGCCCACATGGAAGTCGCCACCCACGTAGATCTCGCCGTTCTTCTCCACCAGCGCTCGTCCGCTCATGAGGCCGTCCAGCGGGGAGTAGATGTAGTTGGTGATGTTCGGCATCAGTTGTTCCCAGCTGGGCGCATTGTGCGCGATGCGTGCCAGTCCGAAGTAGGTACCCATCATGGAGACCATGTCACCGGTCGCATAGAGCTCGTTGTCATGGACCAGCAAGGCATGTACGCTACCGTTCAGGCCATCGGCCACCTGGCCCCAACTGGCATCGCCCATGCGTGCGATGTGCATGATCTCGTTCTCGGTGGACATGAATGCTCCGGTGAACTCACCCCCGATGTACAGGTCGTCGTTCAGCGTTGCGAATGCATGGATGGGCCCGTTCAGTACCTGGCCGATCATCTGCCAGTCACCATCGGCTTGGTACGCTACGAGGTAGTCCGTGCCGGCGAAACCAGCGCGGGAGCCAGCGGCGTACAGCATTCCGAAGTACTCATGGAACGCGGTGATGGACGATGCCTTTCCAGGGAACGTCGTGGAAGGCGTCCAGGTAGTGCCGTTCCAAGTGAGCATGTCCACCTGTGCATTGTTGAACGAACCGCCGATGATGACCTGTCCATCGAACTCGATCGCCGCGTTCACTGTGCCTTCGGGTAAGGATCCCATCTCCTCGTACGAAGCACCGTTCCAGCGTGCCACATGGAAGCGTTCCTCTTCTCCCGCTTCGGTGAACTGCCCGGCGACGAGCAGGCCGCCATCGCTCAAGCGTAGCAATTCGGTCACTTCTTCATTCGTGCCATTACCCAGGGGCTGCCAAGGGATCTCGGGCAAGTAGCCCGGTTGGATCCAAGCCAGCTCATCGCCGGTGAAGCCATGGGTGGTCGCCCACGCACCGATCTCCGGCCAATGCATGTCGCGGATGTAGGCATTGTTCATCCCGTTGCTGATGTGTTCGGCCAGGGCGCGATCGCCGCTCTCGATGATCAACTGCCCAACAGCACACGCGGTGTTGTTCGGGTCGATGAAGATGGGGTTGCGGAAAGGCAGCACGTGGTTCTGCGGGAAGCGCCCACGGTCCGCATAGCGCTCCAGATCGAGGAGCAGGTCCGCACGGTGTTGCGCTTGTTCGGCGGAAAGCCCTTCTGGTGCTTGGTTGGCAAGATGCTCGCGCACCAGGTGCAGGTGTTGCGCGATGCGCTCGGTATCGGAGTTGAAGGAGACCAGGCGACCGCCGTCAGGAAGGTCCGCGGTGTAGGTATTCCATTCCGCGTTCACCTCGATGAGGTGATCGCGCAAGGGGGCCTGCTGTTGTGGTGACAGTTGTGCGTTCGCAATGAACGCGGTACCGAGAATTGCGGTGAGGAGTAGCGAGCGTTCCATGTGGGTACGGTTAGGTCTTCAGGAGTGACGTTCCGAACAGCAGACAACGGTGGCGGTACGATCCGCTGCCTGAACGGTGACGGAAAGTTACTTTGCCGATGCATCGTTGCGGTGCGTTACCAGTGGAACACAAGTCATCCCCATGCTGAGGATCGCCGTCGTGGGTCCCGAGAGCAGCGGCAAGACCACGCTCACCGAGGCGCTTGCGGGCCATTATCGATGCGCGTACACGAAGGAGTATGCCCGGACGTTTCTCGAGGACAACGGGCCGGGCTATGCGGAGGAGGACCTCATGCACATCGCAGGTGGTCAGCTATTGGTCGAAGGGGAAGCGCAAAAGCTCGCCGAGGACCACGGTGATGCCCTCCTGATCTGTGACACGGACATGCTCACGATCCGCATCTGGAGCGAGGAGAAGTTCGGCCGTTGCCATCCCTTATTGATGAGGCTGGTCCAGGATGTCCGCTACGACCTCTGGTTGCTTTGCAAGCCCGACATTCCCTGGAAACCCGACCCTTTGCGCGAGAACCCGGACGACCGTGATCGCTTGTTCGGCGTTTACGAACGCAGCGTGCGTTTGATGGCGAAGCCTTACGTGATCATGAGCGGCCCCCACGAGGAGCGCGTGACGAACGCAGCCCAGGCGATCGATGCGTTGCTGCGCAAGACCCGCTGGTAACGTGTAGTGCGATGTGCCCTACTGCTTCACGAACCGCCCCTTGACCATGAGGTTGCCGTCCGTTGCTTCGACTTGGTAGGTGCCGGTGGCCAGGCCACGGACATCCATGTCGACCCTGTCGCCATTGCATTCCACTATTGCGTTCACCACACGCCCGCTCGCGTCGATGATGCGCAATGGCGTTGTTGGGTCCATGCGGGCGGGGAAGTGTACGGTAAGTACTTCAGCAGCCGGGTTGGGCGATAGGGTGAAGGTCAGCGGGGTGCGCTCTTCACCCAGGCTGGTGGTGATCTCGGAGGTAGCAATAAAGGGAAGTGCAAATGGGGAAGGGCCGCCGATCGTTGTGAAAGGCCCTCCCAGATAGATGGTGTTACCCTGCGCGGCAAGGCAGTTCACCGGGTCGTACATCCACGCGATCAAGGCTTGGGCTTCATCGGGTTCGCCTTCCCAAATGGCCGCATTTTGGCCGAAGGTCTCCCCGAGTTGGGCGATCCGGAACGAACCACCGAACAGGATCACACCGCCCTTTCGGGCGATCGTCGTGATTCGGGTCTGTCCCATGAAGTCGTTGACAATGAACGGATGGTTCGGGTACAACGATTCCCAACTCGCGCCTGCCACGCCGATGCGTGCGAAGCCGAAGGCCGGCTCACCGTTGTCGTAGAATTCACCACCAGCGTAGAGCATGCCATCCATGTCCAGCAGGGCATACACCGGTGCATCCAGCCCATCGGCAAGTTGCTGCCAGTCGGATCCCTCCAACACCGCCACTCGCTGGCACACCGGGTCCCCAACTCCATCAAGACCGGTGAAAGCCCCGGCAGCCACCAGTTTCCCATCATGTGAAGCCAGCTCGTGGATGGGTCCGTTGAAGATCGATCCCACGATTGCCCAGCCACTTGTGGAACGACGTTGCACGGCATCGTCCTCGCCGGCGAACCCTTGAAGCGAACCGGCTGCATACAACACACCGTCATGCACGTGCAAGGCGGAGATGTACGCGCTCTTGCTGGCGAACGCGGCCTCATAGGTCCACGATGTGCCGTTCCAGGTGGCAAGGTCATGGACCCCCCCATGGAACCGACCACCCAAAAGGATGTTCCCGTCCACCTCGATGGCGCAGGTCACCTCGCCGTCCACGCCATCGCCCAAGGGCTGGTACTCCACGCCGTCCCAAAGGGCCACGTGACCGGCCGGGCTTCCACCTGCTTCGGTGAATTCGCCGGCAACAAGAAGACGGTTGTCCTGCAGGACCTTGGTCACCGTGACGGTGCCATTGGTCCCGCCGCCAGGCGCGGACCACGTGTACGGTGGCGGATATCCGGGTTGGATCCACGCCAGTTCTTCGCTCGTGAAGCCGTGCGTGTTCGCCCAATCCCCGATCTCCGGCCAGTGCATGTCGCGGATGTACGCCGTTTCCATTTCCGCATCGATGCGTACCGCGAGATCAGTAGCGCCGCTTTCGATCATGAGATGGCCCACGGCACATGGCGTCTGGTGGGGATCGATGAAGATGGGGTTGCGGTAGGGCAGCACATGGTTCTGCGGGAAGCGGCCGCTGTCGGCATAGCGTTCCAGGGAGAGCAACAGGTCGGCACGGTGGCGTGCCTGGTCCCCGGAAAGGCCTTCGGGCGTTCGAGCCTCCAGTAGTTCATGGACCGACCGCAGGTGCTGCGCGATGCGTTCGGTATCGTTGATGAAGGAGACCGGAATACCAGCGTCGGGTAGACCGGTGAGGTGGTCGCTCCATTCGGAATTGACCTCCATGAGGTGATCGCGCAAAGGGACCCGTTGCTGCGGGGCAAGTTGCGCGTTCACAAGGAGCGCAGTGCTGAGAGCGGTGGACAGGAGGATCGAGCGTTCCATGATGGTCCGGATCAGGTGGTACGAGGTGCGTTCGGACAGCGGACGACCGGATCATGGCGATACGGTGCCTACGGGGAGGGGAAGATACATCGCTTACGGATGGATCGACGCGTCGTTGATACATGGTCCGTCGGAACGGTCCGGGATGCTCCTTTGGCAGGTGCCGCGGACCAGGGGCCGGTATCCACAGGAGCACATGACCACATGGTATATTTGCCCCGTCTTGCAACGGGGTGCCCTACCGGATGGGCTGAGATCATACCCGCAGAACCTGCGCAGGTAATGCTGCGAAGGGAACGCCTCCAGGAATGGGGCATCTCCGTGCAACGGCCCAGTAACACGGAGAAGGTCATGCGCGGATCACTGTTCATCGTTGTGGCACTGTTCAACAGTGTCTTAGCATCGGGCCAGGTGAAGATCACGGGAAGGGTGTTCGGTGATGCTGATACACCGCTTTCCGGCGTGAACGTCGTTCCCGGTGACGATCAAGCGTTCGGCACGACCACCGATGCGGACGGCCGCTTCACACTGTCGGCTCGGAACAACGGTCAACAACGCTTGCGGTTCTCGTTGATCGGACATGGACCCATCGATACGCTGGTGACCATTGATGGGACGGACCTGGGAACGTTCCGGCTGCACACGGAAGCGGTCCTGATGCGCTCGGCGGAGGTCACGGCGTTGCGCGTGGGCGATCGTGCGCCGTTCGCAAAGAGCATTCTCACCAAGGAAGCGATCGCACGTACCAACACGGGAGTGGACCTACCGTATCTGCTCGACCTGCAGCCGAGCGTGGTCTCCACCAGCGACGCCGGTACAGGCTTCGGTTATACCTACATGCGCATACGCGGCACCGACGGGACACGTACGAACATCACGGTGAACGGCGTGCCCTTCAACGATGCGGAAAGCCAGGGTGCCTTCTTGGTGAACATGCCGGATCTGGCATCCAGCACCGAGGATATTGAAGTGCAGCGCGGTGTGGGGACAAGCACCAATGGACCTGCCGCGTTCGGCGCGAGCGTCAACGTGCGCACCACGTCGGTGAAGCCCGATCCATGGGGCAGCGTCGCCATCTCCGGTGGGTCCTTCAACACGCGGCGCTACAACATCAGCGCCGGGACGGGCCTCATCGATGGTCGCTTCAGCCTGGATACACGCCTCTCGTCGATCGCCAGCGACGGTTATGTGGATCGCGCGAGCGCCGACCTGAAAAGCTATTTCCTGCAAGGCGCATGGATGGGAAAGCAGCGCTCCTTGCGCCTCATCACCTTCCGTGGAAAGGAGGTGACCTACCAGGCCTGGGGCGGTGTGCCGCGTGATACGCTTCCGGTGAACAGGACCTACAACGTGTACACGTACGAGAACGAGGTGGACAACTACGATCAGACGCACTACCAGCTGTTGTTCGATCAAAAGCTCGGTACGAACGCGACGTTGAACGTCACCCTGTTCCGTGTACTTGGACAAGGCTATTTCGAACAGTTCAGGGAGGATGATGAATTGAGTACGTATGGCATCGCACCGGCGGTGATAGACGGCGACACGATCACGACGAGCGATATCATCCGCCGCCGGTGGTTGGACAACACGTTGACCGGTGCGAACATCAGCACCGACATCAAGTTCGGAGCGCATCGTCTCGTGGTCGGTGGCAGCTACAGCGATTACGGAGGCGCGCACTTCGGCGAGGTGATCTGGGCACGGTATGCGGGCAACACCGACATCGGCGATCGCTACTACGATGATGATGCACGGAAGACGGATGCCAACGCTTTCGCGAAATTCACGTACGCTGCGAACGATCGGATCGATCTGTTCGGCGATGCCCAGGTGCGGCAGGTGGACCACACCTTCATCGGCTACGACAACGATCTGGAGAACAACACACAGCGGGTGCATTACGCCTTCTTCAATCCCAAAGCAGGTCTATTGTGGCGTGTGCATGAAGGAGGCAAGGTCTATGCATCGGTGGCCATCGCCCACCGCGAACCGAACCGGGAGGACCTGGTGGAGACCACCCCAAGCAGTCGTCCAAGGCCTGAACAATTGGTGGATTACGAACTGGGCTACGAACGGCGCGCAGGTCGCCTGAGCGCGGGCCTCAACCTGTACTTCATGGACTACCATGACCAACTCGTCCTTACCGGCGAATTGAACGACGTGGGTGCCGCCTTGCGCACCAACGTGGCACGAAGCTACCGGGCGGGAGCCGAGTTCACAGTGGCCGCGCAACTCCTTGAACGCGTGATCTGGCGGGCCAACTTCACGATCAGCAGGAACAAGGTGAAGGACTTCACGGAATACCTCGACACGTACGATGCCGATCTCAACTGGACGGGGCAAACGCCCTTCTCATACAGCGCGACCGACCTGCCGTTCTCACCCAACGTGATCTTGAACAACGAACTCGCCTATCGCTTCTGGGAGGGCACTTCCAAGGGTCGGGCGGAGATCACGCTCGTTTCAAAGTTCGTAGGCCAGCAGCACATCGACAACACCTCCAGCGCCGACAGGAAGTTGGATCCATATTTCGTGAACGACCTGCGTGCGAACATTACGCTGCTCGGGTTGAAGGGTGTCAAGAGCATCGACTTCAATGTGACGGCCCGTAACATCTTCAGCGAATTGTACGAGAGCAATGGCTGGGTCTACGGCTACGTGTACAACGGAGGCCGGACGCAGGACGTGGGCTTGTACCCGCAGGCGCCGGTCAATTGGTTGGGCGGCGTGACGGTCCGGTTCTGAACGATCTAACCGTGTACTGCCTCGCTCATGGCGAAGATCTGTTCGGGGTCCTGTTCGAAGGCCGTGCCCACAACGAGCACATCGGCACCGGCATCACAGAGCCCTCGGGCCGTGGCCGCATCACGGATACCGCCCCCCACGATGATCGGAAGGTCCACCTGGGCGCGAACGGCGGCGATCATCGCACGGCTCACCGGACGTTCGGCACCGCTCCCCGTATCCATGTATATCGTGCGCAGGCCCAGCAACGAACCGGCCAGTGCCGTTGCTGCCGCGATCCCCGGTTTGTCATGCGGGATGGGAAGGGTCTGGCTCACGTAGCTCACGGTGGTCGGTCTACCACCATCGACGAGCATGTAGCCGGTCGGAATGGCTTCGATACCCAGCGCTTTGATCGTGGGTGCCGCAGTAACATGGTGACCGATGAGCAGCTCCGGGTTACGGCCGCTGATCAAGGAAAGGAAGAGCACAGCATCAGCATGGGCGCTTAGTTGTGCCGGACTTCCGGGGAAGAGGACCACGGGACGGTCGCTCAGTTCGCGGACCCGTTGCACGCAACGGTCGAAAGCGGCCGAGGTCAGGAGACTTCCGCCGACGAAGATCAGGTCGGCCTTGGCCATGCAGGCGTTCTGCACGGTGCGCTCAAGTCGCTTTTCATCCTGCCCGAAGTCGGGGTCGATGAGGACGGCCAATTGCTTGCGCCCGGCACGGTACGCATGATCGAGCTTTTGGAGGATACGGCCCACAGTGCGAACATACGGATCGCGTTGCGGACCGTCCGGTGAGGAATGCGGGGGATGCATGCGATGAACGATCGTCCGTGTTAAAGGACGAAGGGAACCCGCGAAGGCTGTGTGGTGGTGGATCCTACTTTCGCCGCCGGATGAGCGATCACCCGTTGAAAGTCCTGCACATCTCGTTCGCCTGCGAACCCGAGCGGGGTAGCGAGCCGAGCGTCGGTTGGAACGTGGCATGGCAGGCCTCGCGGATCCGGCCTGTTTGGGTGATCACGGACCCGTCGCACCGCAACAAGATCGAGGCCTGGCTGGCGCAACACGGCGAAACCGATATCAAGGTCCACTATCACGCCATGCCGTCGTGGACGCAGTGGATGTGGAAGATCCAGTTCACGGTGAACCTGTACTACTACCTGTGGAATATCGGCGCGGCGCGAACGGCTCGGGCGCTGCATGCGAAGGAGCGGTTCGACGTGGTCCATCACGTGACCTACGTACGCTATTGGATGCCGAGCGCAGGATCGGCCTTGGGCATCCCCTTCGTTTGGGGGCCGTTGGGCGGGGGTGAATCCGCGCCCCCGGGATTTCTGAAGGGCTTGGGGCTGAAAGGCCGTTTCGAGGAAGGCTTGCGTGCCTTGATGCGCTGGGTCTTCGAGCGTGATCCCCGGTTGAAGGCGTGTGCGAAAGCGTCGAGCGTAGCGATCGCCTGTTCGGAGGAAACGGCCGCCCGCATGCGCAGGCTGGGTGTGAAGGACCTACGCGTGATGTCCAGCATCGGGATCGACCCGGGTCGCTTGGGAGATCCCGTTCCACGCGGTCCCGGTGGCAAAGTGCGGTTCATCAGCGTTGGCCGCCTGCTGCATTGGAAAGGGTTCCACTTCGGTTTGCAGGCCTTCGCGAAAGCTGGTTTGGAGAATGCGGAGTTCGTGATCGTTGGGGCCGGACCACAGCTGGATCGGCTCAAAGCGCTGGCATCCCGGTTGGGCATCGACGATCGGGTCACCTTCACCGGTGAACTTCCCTGGCGGGATGGGCTGAAGCAGTTCCAGCAAGCCGACGTATTGGTCCATCCGAGCCTGCACGACTCCGGCGGCTTCGTCCTCCTGGAGGCCATGGAGATGCGCAAACCGGTGATCTGCCTCGACCTCGGCGGCCCGGGAGTGTACGTGAACAGTTCCACGGGTTTTGCGGTCAAGGCGCGATCCATCCCACAGGTCATCGACGACCTTGCCGACGCCATGCGGATCCTGGCCGTGGACGAGGCAATGCGAGCGAGGCTGGGCGAGGCCGGTCATCAGCGGGCCGTGCGCGAGTTCACCTGGGAAAG